>CANRPI010000004.1 GCA_947632475.1 uncultured Clostridia bacterium
AAAATTATACTTATAGTGGCAATAGGTTTATAGGTAAAACCTTTATTAAAAACCTAAATATATTATACAAGGAATGATGCAAAATATGAAAAATAAAAGTGAAAAAAACCAAGAATTAATAAAATTAGAGAACTTTATAGATTATAATAAAGATGTAAAAGAGGAAGAGACAGCTTTTAAAAAGTTAATGTTTGTATATTCATTAGCAATAAGAGAGCTAGAAACCAAAATAGGAATATTAAAAGATGAATTTAAAATCTTTTATAATTATGATTTAATAGATCATATAAACTCAAGAGTAAAAACATCTGATAGTATTATAAATAAAATGAAAAATAAAGGATATGAAATTACATATAGGCAAATGGTAGAAAATATAAATGATATAGCAGGAGTAAGAGTAATATGTCCATTAAAAAAAGACATATTTTCTGTTAGAAACTTAATAAAAAAACTACCAGAAATTAATATTATAAAAGAAAAAGACTATATTACAAATCCAAAACCAAGTGGATATTCAAGTTATCATATGATAACAGAAGTACCAATAAGTCTTTCGCAGAGTTTAATATATGTAAAAGCTGAAATACAAATAAGAACACTTGCAATGGACTTTTGGGCAAATTTAGAGCATAAAATGAGTTATAAACCAGAGAAAGATATAGACAAAAAACAACAAAAAGAGTGGAGAAATTGTGCAAAAATGATAGAAAAACTTGACAATAAGATGATATATTTAAATAGTTAAAAATAAAAACGTCGTAAGACGTTTTTTTTCAATAAATAAAGAAGGATTTATGTAAAATACGTCGAATAATATAATAGTAGGCAAAATTAAGACAAAATTAGTAGAAATAATCTTCAAAATTCAAAGAAAGTGAGGGGAAAATGCGCTATTCTGATGAAATTATTGATGAAGTAAGACAAACTAATGATATAGTAGATATAATATCACAATATGTACATCTAAAAAGAAGCGGTAGAAACTATTTCGGCTTATGCCCATTTCATAGCGAAAAATCACCTTCTTTTTCTGTTTCCCCAGAAAAGCAAATATTTCATTGTTTTGGCTGTGGAGTAGGAGGAAATGTATTTACATTTTTAACTAAAATAGAAGGAATAAGTTTTGTAGAAGCAGTACAAGAACTAGCAGAAAGGTCAAACATACAGCTACCAACAATACAAAATGATGTAGATACAGCAAAAGAAGAATTAAAAGCAAAAGTATATAAAATAAACGAATTCACAGCAAATTATTATCATGAAAATTTATACAAGCCAGAATCAAAAATTGCTCAAGAATATATCAAAAAAAGAAAGTTATCAAATGAAACATTAAAATCATTTCAAATAGGATTTTCAGGAAAATTCGACGAATTATATAAAGCATTGAAGCAACAAGGATTCCAAGAAAGAGAAATATTAGAATCAGGCTTAGTAAACAAAAACGAAAAAGGACAATACATCGACAGATATAGAAATAGGCTAATGTTTCCAATATGTGATGTAAGAGGAAGAGTAATAGCATTTGGAGGAAGAGTATTAGATGACTCAAAGCCCAAATACATAAACTCACCAGAAAATGTAGTATATAGCAAAGGAAGGCACTTATTTGGTTTAAATGTAGCCAAAAAAGGAGATATAAAAAGATTACTAATAGTAGAAGGATATATGGACGTAATATCATTACATCAAAGAGGAATAACAAATGTAGTAGCAGCACTTCGGAACAGCAATGACGCAAAATCAGGGGTGGCTATTAAGAAAACACACAGAACAAATAATACTAAGTTTTGACTCAGACGAAGCAGGTCTAAATGCCAAAATAAGAGCATTAGAAATATTGCAAAACATGGGATGTGATGTAAGAATACTACAAATGGAAGGAGCAAAAGACCCAGACGAATACATAATAAAATATGGAAATAGCAGATTTCAAGCTTTAGTAGACAAAGCACTATCAGTATTTGAATTCAGAGTAAAAATACTAAAAAACAAATTAGACTTACAAAACACAAATGACAGAATAAAATTTTTAAATGAAATCGCAAAAATAATATCAAAAGTAGACAATACAATAGAAAGAGAAATATACACAGAAAAAATAGCAAATGAATATTCAATCTCAAAAGAAGCAATATATGCAGAAGTAAACAAATTATCAGTTACAAAAAATAAAAGCGAGAAAATATTAGAAAAACCAAAGCCTGTAGTAAAACATATAAAGCAAGAATCTAACATATCAGAAGCAATAAAGAAAAGGGAAAACACAATAATAGCAATACTTTTAATAGGAGAGCTAGAAGTATATCAAATAATAAAGCAAAATATAGGAGAAGAAGAATTTAAAGACGAAACAAACAAAAAAATTATAAAAATATTGTATGAAGAATTTGAAAAAGGAAATAGTAATATAAACAGCATATTAGACAAATTAAGTGAAGAAGAACAAAATCATATAACAATGATAATGGCAGACGAATATGAAATAGACAAAAACAATTTAGAAAAAGCAATTGATGACATAATGCAAGTATATGAAAAAGAAAAACTAAATGAAAGAAAATTTCAAATTTTAGAATTGTTAGAAGGAAATATAGAAAGTAGCCAAAAGAAAGAATTAGAAAAAGAGCTAAGTGAAATAATTATAAAATTAGCCAAAATTAAATAGGGGTGAAAAAAATGGCGAAAAAAGAAGAAAATAGTAGCAAAGAAGAAATAGTAGAAAAAGTAAAAAGAAATAAAAAAGAACCAAAAGCAGAAGAAACAAAAAGTAGTAAAAAAGAACCAAAAGCAAAAGAAACCAAAAGTAGTAAAAAAGAACCAAAAGCAGAAGAAACAAAAAATAGTAAAAAAGAATCAAAAGCAGAAGAAACCAAAAGTAGTAAAAAAGAACCAAAAGCAGAAGAAACAAAAAATAGTAAAAAAGAATCAAAAGCAGAAGAAACAAAAAATAGTAAAAAAGAATCAAAAGTCGAAGAAACTAAAAAAAGTCCAAAAGCATTAAAAACAGAAAAAAGTGAAGAAGAAAAAAAAGGTAAAATAGAGCAAGAGCAAAATTTAGAAAATGAAATCAATGAAGAAAATAAAGATGAAGAAGCAATAAAAAATGAAAAAGTAAATAAAATACTAAAAAAAGCAAAAGAAAATGGAAAAATAACATATGGAGATTTAGCCACAGAATTAAGTGACATCAATCCAGACCAAATAGACAAAGTATTTGATGCATTTGAGCAAATGGGAGTATCTTTAAATGATGATTTAGAAGAAGAACCAGATATAGAAGACCTAAAAGAAGTAGAAGATTTAAAACTAGATGAAATAACAGATACAAACTTTGAAGGTGTAAGTGTAGATGACCCAGTAAGAATGTATTTAAGAGAAATAGGAAGAATACCATTATTAACATTTGACCAAGAACTAGAATATGCCAAAAGCATATTAAAGGGAGATGAAGAAGCAAAACAAAAATTAGCAGAATCAAATTTAAGATTAGTAGTAAGCATTGCAAAAAAATATGTAGGTAGAGGAATGTTATTCTTAGACTTAATTCAAGAAGGAAACATGGGACTAATAAAAGCAGTAGAAAAATTTGATTACACAAAAGGATTCAAATTTAGCACATATGCAACTTGGTGGATAAGACAAGCAATAACAAGGGCAATAGCTGACCAAGCAAGAACAATAAGAATACCAGTACACATGGTAGAAACAATAAACAAATTAATAAGAACATCAAGACACTTATTACAACAATTAGGAAGAGAACCAACCCCAGAAGAAATTGCAAAAGAATTAGAAATACCAGTAGAAAAAGTAATGGAAATCCAAAAAATAGCACAAGACCCTGTATCATTAGAAACACCAATAGGAGAAGAAGATGATAGTCATTTAGGGGACTTTATACAAGATGATGACAGCCCAGCACCACAAGACTCAGCAGCATACACAATGTTAAAAGAACAATTAGAAGAAGTAATGAATACATTAACACCAAGAGAAGCAAAAGTATTAAAACTAAGATTTGGATTAGAAGATGGAAAAGCAAGAACATTAGAAGAAGTTGGTAGAGAATTTGATGTAACACGTGAAAGAATAAGACAAATAGAAGCAAAAGCATTAAGAAAACTAAGACATCCATCACGTTCTAAGAAACTAAGAGATTATATGGGATAGTATTTATAGCACACAAAAGAAGGTATATGTTAAAAAATATAATATGAAATATTTTTTAACTCATTTTATACCTTAGGAAGGAATGAAATAAGAAATGGAACAAATTTTACAGTTTTTTACTGATATAAACTCAATGCAAATAAAAAATATTATAGTTGCAATATGTATAATAATACTTTTTAGAATTTTTAGCTCAACTATGTCATATATAATTATTAGAATGTTTAATTTAAAAGAGAAAAATAGTAAAAGAATAAAACAAAGTGCATTTTATAATCCACTAAGAATATTTTTTATAATTTTAGGCATATATTTAGCAATACTATTTTTAAAAGGACCATTAAATTTAGCAATAAAAGTAATAGACATAGTAACAAAAATATTTGAAATAGCAACTATTATAGTATTTGCTAGAGGATTAGCAGAAAGCTTTACACAAAAGTCATCTCTAGTAAAAAGAATTAGAGAGAAAACAGGAAAAAATGAAGATGACTCAATGCTTGTATTTATATTAAAAATTGTAAGAATATTAATATATGTAATAGGAGTTTTTATAATATTTGCAATACTAAAAATAGACCTAAGTGGGTTAGTTGCAGGATTGGGAATAGGTGGTGTAATAGTAACACTTGCCGCACAAGATACTGCTAAAAATTTATTTGGTGGAATAGTAATATTTTTAGACAAACCATTTGTAGTAGGAGACTGGATAGAAATGCCACCATTTGAAGGAACAGTAGAAGATATAACATTTAGAAGTACAAGAGTTAGAACATTTGAAAATTCACTAGTAAATATACCAAACTCAGTAATATCTAGTTCATCAATTATAAACTGGAGTAAAATGGAAAAAAGAAGATATAAAACGAATTTACAGCTACATCAAGATACTCCATTAGAAAAATTAGAAGATTTCAAAATAAAAGTAGAAGAAATGTTAAGAGAAAAAGATGCCATATATGATGATTCAATAATAGTAAAATTTGATGAAATTAAAGATAGTAATATAAATGTACTAATAAGCAGCTATACAGATTCAGTAGATTATGTAAGTTATGTAAAAGAAAAAGAAAATATAAACTACAAAATAATGAGAATACTAAAAGAAGAAGGAATAAAACTTGCATATGACACAAAAACAGTTTATGAAAAAAATTAATTTAAAAATATATAAAACTGCGACTTAGTGTCTCTAAGTCGCAGTTTTAGCAAGCATATAATTATACATAAATTTCACAAAAAAGACATAATAACAAGTTATAATAATAAAAAATCTAATTACATTTCAGAAAGGAATGGTTATAATACATGAATAACTGTGTTTTAATAGTTGATGACGAATCAAGAATGAGAAAATTAATAAAAGACTTTTTAGTAGCAAAAGGATATAGCATATTAGAAGCAGAAGATGGAGAAAAAGCACTAGAAATTTTTGAAAAAAATGCAAACAAAATAAATATAGTATTACTAGATGTAATGATGCCAAAATTAGATGGATGGTCAGTTTTAAGACAAATAAGGCAAGAATCAAAAGTACCTGTTATTATGCTAACAGCAAGAGGAGAAGAACAAGACGAATTATTTGGGTTTGAATTAGGAGTAGATGAATATATATCAAAGCCATTTAGTCCAAAAATTTTAGTTGCAAGAGTAGAAGCAATATTAAAAAGAACTAATCCAGAAATTAAACAAATAGAAGACTATGGAGGAATACAAATAGACAAGCAAGGAAGAACAGTTAAAGTTGATGGAAAATTAGTAGAGTTAAGCTTAAGAGAATATGAACTTTTATTATATCTTGTAGAAAATAAAGACATAGCACTATCAAGAGATAAAATATTAAACAATGTTTGGAATTACGACTATTATGGGGATTCAAGAACAATTGATAGTCATATAAAAAAAATAAGACATAAATTAGGCAAAAAAGGAAAATATATAAACACAATAAGAGGAATAGGGTATAAATTTGAAATAAGATAATATAAAAATGTAAGAAAGGGACAGAAAACTTAAATGAAAAAAATAAAAAATGCACTGAAATCTGTTAGAATTAAGTTATTTATGACAATTTCTTCAGTAATATTATTAATAATATTATTTTTGATATTAGTTAATAACTTTGTGTTTGGAAAATTTTATTTATATAGCAAAACAAAAGCATTAAAATCAGTATATGAAGTAATAAATGAATATTATAAAAGTGAAACAAACCAAAACATAGATAATCAGTTAGAAAATTTATCTACACAAAACAATTTTGACATATTAATAATAGATAACCACAATATAAATGTTTACACAACAAATAAAAACTTTTTATCTACAATTGACCAAATGACTAATAGATTTAGTACAAATAAAGGAGAAACTATAGAAGAAGCAGAAAAATTTACAATAAGGCAAATGCAAGACTCTAGAAGTGGAATAACATACATAATGTTATCAGCAGTGCTAGACAATGGATATTTATTATACATTAGAATACCAATAAACTCAATTCAGGAAAGTGTAAAAATATCAAACAATTTCTTATACTTAATGGCTGGATTTACAATACTAATTTCAGCCGTAATAGTATCATATGTATCTAGAAAATTCACAGATCCAATACTAGAATTAAATGCAATAGCAAAAAAAATGGCAAACTTAGACTTCAGTCATAAATACAAAACAAATAATGCTGACGATGAAATAAATAATCTGGGAAAAAGTATAAATGCAATGTCAAGCAAACTAGAAAAAACAATAAAACAATTAAGAAGCACAAATATAGAATTAGAAAAAGACATAGAACAAAAATCAAAATTAGATGAAATGAGAAAAAGCTTTATATCAGATGTATCACATGAATTAAAAACACCAATAGCACTAATTCAAGGATATGCAGAAGGGCTAATAGAAAACGTAAACTCAGACGAAGAAAGCAGAAACTTTTATGCTCAAGTCATATTAGATGAAACAAATAAAATGGACATATTAGTAAAGCAACTATTAGAGCTAATGAAATTAGAATATGGGAAAAGGGAGTTTAATGATACAACATTTGACATAATAGAACTTGAAAGAGAAGTATTAAGAAAATCAAAAGTAATGTTAGATGAAAAAAATATAAAAGTAGAATTTGACCAAAATCAGAAAATAAACGTTATAGCAGATGACTTTTATATAGAACAGGTTTTAAGCAATTATCTTACAAATGCAATAAAACATGTTAAAGAAATTGATGGTAAAAAAACTATTAAAATTGAAAACACAATAAATAAAGAAAAAAATAAAGTTAGAATATCAGTATTTAATACTGGTGAGAACATATCTGAAGAGCATATTTTAAAAATCTGGGATAGATTTTACAAAGTAGATGAATCACGAAATAGACAAGATGGAGGAACAGGAATTGGACTATCTTTTGTAAAAGCTGTAATGAATAATTATGAAAACGACTATGGAGTAATAAACAAAGAAAATGGAGTAGAATTTTATTTTGAATTAAATGCAGACGAAACATTTTAGAATTATAAGTAATCAATAGTTACTAGTTAAATTAGAAATAAAGTATTCCTTAATATAATGAACTTATTTAAAGAGTACTTTATTTCCATGTTTAACTAAATGAAGTAAAAAAAATCTATAAGAAAATTCAAAAAAACACTTTACAAATGGAAAAAAATGTATTATTATATATACAGTTAACTTAATTAAATCAAAATTTTTTCGAAAAAATTTATTTCAAATCTATATTTTCAAATTAAAAATTAAGATAAAAATTAAATCCTAATATTTCAATTAAGAAAGTAGATTAATTAAAAAAAGAAAGGAGAAAATAAGTTATTTTATTATGTTTAAATATACATCCACATATATAAACATAATGAGTTTTTGTATCTCAATAGTAGTTTTTGTTCTAATAACAACAATCCAAGCAAATTACAAGAAAAATGATTATAGCGCAGTTTTGAGAACATCATTTGATGTAAATAATAATTTAGATATCTCAAATGATAATATAACTGAAAATAACATAGAAGATAATTTAAATGAAATAGAAACAGCAAATGGCAATTTACAAGAAAAAGAAGAAAGCATTATTGAGGATACAGAAAATGCAACTAAAGAAATACAAAAAGTCACAAAAGATACAAATTGGTATTTAGAAATTCCATGTATCAATTTAAAAGCTGAAATAGCAGAAGGTACTACAAAGCAAATAATGAGTAAATATATAGGACACTTTGAAGAAACTAGCAAAACTAGTGGAAATGTAGGACTTGCTGCGCATAATAGAGGATATGAAAATAATTATTTTGAAAATTTAAAATACTTAAAAGAAGGTGATGAAATAATATATAAATGTAATGAGTTTTATAAAAAATACATAGTAGAAAGTCATACAATAATAAAAGACACTGATTGGAGTAATTTAGAAAACAATGTAGAAAAAGACACAATAACTCTAATAACATGTGTAGAAAACCAGCCAGAATACAGGAGATGTATTCAAGGAATAGAAGAAAATTAGTAAGAAAATAACTTAGAAAGGATTGTGAAAATATGACAAAAACAATTGATATAAACAATAAAAAATCAAAAGTAAAAATTATAGCAGTAACAATGTTAATGATTATAGCATCTTTAAACTTTATAAATTCAGTATATGCATATAATATGACTTCTGCAAATTTATATAATGCAGGTGAATGTGGTGATTTATTAACATATAAAGGTACAGTTGTAAAAACAACTTATATAGAATTTATAGACAACGGCAGATATTTTCCAGCATATTGTTTAGACAAAACTAAGCCAGGGGTAGAAACTCAGCAATATTCTGTAAATGTTTCGCAAGCAATTACAGATGTAGGTTTGTGGAAAATAATAATAAATGGGCATCCATATAAATCTTTAGAAGAATTGCAAGTAGCAAATGTATATGAAGCATTTGCAGCAACAAAACATGCAATATATTGTTATATACATGGAAACAACCCAAATGATTATGGAGCAATAGGAGAAGCTGGGCAAAGAACTTTAAATGCAATGTATAGAATTATACAAAATGCTAACAATTCTAATGAAACACAAATTTCAAGCACCATAAACATAGAAGAAGTAACAAATAATTGGGAGCAAGATAATCAATCAAAAAATTATGTTTCAAAAACCTATAAAGTAAATGCCAGAGCAAATATACAAAATTATAAAATAACGCTATCAAGACCAAATGGAAGAGATATAGGTGGAGTAAAACTTACAGATTTAAACAATAACGAAAAGCAAGAATTTGCGCCTAATGAACAATTTAAAATATTAATACCAATAAAAAATATGACAGATAATGGGGAGTTAAATATAAAAGTTGATGCACAAATAGAAACAAAGCCAGTATTATATGGAACTGCACCAGATAGTAGCTATCAAGATTATGCCCTTGCAACATTTACTTATGAAGATGGAACAGGTAGCATTAATGCGAGGTATAACAAAAACGAAACAAAAATAATAATAATAAAACAAGACTCAGAAACTAAGGAAAGATTAGAAGGCGTTGAGTTTGAATTATTAGATGAAAATAAAAAAGTAGTATATGCGAACCTAAAAACAGATAAAGAAGGAAAAATAGTTGTAGAAAATTTAGTACCAGGAAAGTATTATTTAAAAGAAACTAATACATTAAATGATTATGACATGTATAGAGATTTAATATCATTAAATGTTAGTTTAAATGAAAGATTTACAGTTACAATAAACAATAATAAAAAAGATATACCAAAAATAGAAGTAACAGAAAATGAACTAACAACTTCAAATAAAGAAATAAAAAAATTGCCAGTTACAGGCATGTAAAATAAAGTATTAATAAAAATAACTCATTACAAAAATCTAGTTTAATAAAAATTAAGCTAGATTTTTAAATTTACAATAAATTAAAAATATTTATTGAAAAAAAAATAAAAAAAAGTTATAATGAGAACAATATATAAAGAGAACAAAATAAAGGAGCGAAAATATGCTATCACAAATTATAATTTTAATAATACTAATTTTATTAAATGCATTTTTTGCGGCAAGTGAAATAGCATTTATTTCATTAAATGATGCAAAAGTTCAAAAGCAGGCAAAAGAAGGAAATAAAAAAGCCAAGCAAATAGAAAAAATGTTAAAAACACCAAGTAAATTCTTAGCAACAATACAAATAGGAATAACATTAGCAGGATTTTTATCTAGTGCATTTGCATCTGAAGCATTTGCAGAAAAATTAGCACCAATGTTATATAATATAATGCCATTTATAGCACTAGGAATATGGAAAAGCATATCAATAATACTAATAACAATAATTTTATCATTCTTCACATTAGTATTTGGAGAATTAGTTCCAAAAAGACTAGCAATGAAAAACTATGAAAAAATAGCATTTAAAACAATAGGAATAATAAAAGCAATATCAGTAATAACATCACCATTTGTAAAATTTTTAACAATTTCAACAAATGCAATATCGAAAATATTTGGAGTAAATGAAAATGACGAAGAATCTGTAACAGAAGAAGAAATAAAAATGATGGTAGACCAAGGCGAAGAAAAAGGAACAATTGAAGAAGAAGAAAAAGAATTAATAAACAATGTATTTGAATTTAATGACATAACAGTATCAGAAATAATGACACATAGAAAAGACATATTTGCAGTTGATGTAAATATAAGCAATGAAGAACTAATGCAAGAAATATCAAAAGAAGAATATAGATATAGTAGAATACCAGTATTTGACGAAACAATTGATGAAATAAAAGGAATTCTATATGTAAAAGACATACTAAAAAATATAAACAAAAAATCATTCAAAGTAAAAAACATAATGAAAGATGCATACTTTGTATCGCAAAATAGGTTAATAAACGAAGTTTTTAAAGAACTACAAAAAAACAAAAAGCAAATTGCAATAATAGTAGACGAATATGGTGGAACAGCAGGATTAGTAACAATGGAAGACATTATAGAAGAATTAGTAGGAGACATTTTTGACGAATATGACAAAGTTGAACAGCAATTTGAAGAAATAGATGAAAATACCTATATGTTAAGTGGAAATATGACAATTTATGATGTCAATAAACTATTAAATGCTAACATTCCAGAAGGCGACTATGACACTATTTCAGGATTTTTACAAGAAAAATTAGGGAGGATTCCAGAAGAAAAAGAAAATCCAATTATAGACACTGAAAATGTAACATATAAAATAGAAGAATACGAAGATAAAAGAATAATAAAAGTAAAAGCATGTAAAAATAATATAGAAAAATAGGAGCAAGAAAGAAGGATTTTAAATGAAAAAAAGAAAAATAATAAGCATTTCAGTAATAATAGTAATTTTAGTAATAGTTATAGCACTTGTTATACACAATTTGTTAGGAAAAAGTGGAAAACATTATGAAATAGCAACTATAGAAAAATATAATTATTTTGTATTAAAGCAAAATGATTTAATGGGAGTTATAGGAACAAAAGGAGAGACAATAATTCCTGCAAAGTATGATGAAATAAAAATACCAAATCCTCAAATGCCAATATTTGTATGTTATAAAGATGAAAAAATAGAAGTATACAATGAAAAAAATGAGAAAATTTTAACTCAATATGAAAAAGTAGAGCCAATCAGACTACAAAATGTATCAGGTGACTTAATGTATGAAAAAAGTGTATTAACATATCAAGAAAATGGAAAATATGGAATAATAGACTTTAATGGAAAGAAAAAAACAAAACCAATTTATGATGAAATAGCCAGTTTAACATATAAAGAAGGAGAATTATTAGTAAAGCAAGGAGAAAAATATGGAGTAATAAATATCAATGGTTACAAAGTAATTGAAACTTTATATGATGAAATATCAGTTGATAAATATTACACAGATGAACACCAATATAAAAATGCAGGTTACATTATATCAAATAAAACTGAAGAAGGATATAGATATGGTTATATAGATAAAGATGCAAAATTAATAGAAGAGCCAAAATATAATGAACTTTCAAGAATTACGCAAATAGAAGATGATGAAAATGAATATTTATTATGTGCAGAAAATGGAAAATATGGAATACTAAAAAATAAGGAACAAGTAATACCAAATGATTATCAATCTATTAGCTATGATGGTTTCAACGAATTATTTGTAGTAGAAAAAAGTAAAAAATATGGTATAACAACTCTAAATGGAAAAGTAATAGTTCCTATTCAATATGACCAAATAGATATTACAGGAATATATATGTATGCACAAAACTCACAAGGTACAACAGTTTATAATAGTGAAGGAAAACAAGTAAGTATAGATAAAAACATAGCAGTACTAAGAACAAAAAATGATGAATACAAAATAAAGATAAATAATGAACAAACAACTAAATATGGTTTAGTAAATAAGAATGAACAAACCTTAATAGAAGAAAAATATAATTATTTAGAATATTTATATGATGATTTATTTTTAGCAAGTAACGAAAATTCAAAATTAGGAGTTATAAATAATAAAGACGAGCAAAAAGTAGAAATAAAATATGATTCATTACAACAAATACAAAATTCAAAAGTTTTACAAGCTACTCTATCACAAGAAAAAATGACACATTTATATTCAAGTAGCATGAAAAATGTATGTGAAATGAAAAATGCTTCAATAGAAGTTAAAGATAATTATATAAAAATTTATAATGAAGTAGAGACAAAATATTTTGATTTTGAAGGAAATGAACTACAAAATACAAAAGTTTTTGCAAATAATAAACTTTTTTCAAGTTCAAAAGATGGAAAATGGGGCTTTATAGATAGTTCATCAAAAGTTGTAGTTGAATATAAATATGATAGAGTTACAGAATTTAATGAATATGGATTTGCTGGAGTTCTTTTAGATGGTAAGTGGGGAGTTATAAATGAAAATGGAGAAGAAGTTCTTGCTCCTACTTATGAATTGGAAGGAAATTTAAATCCAAGTTTCATAAATAAATATTATCAAGTTCAATATGGATTTGGTGAAATATATTATACAGATGATAAAAAATAAAATATTTTTCAACCTCCTGCTGATTTCAACAGGGGGATTTTTTTGGCACATTTTTTGATTAAATTCATATAAAAAAGTATATACTTATTAAAATACTTTGAATTTAATTGGAGGTATAGTTGTGAAACTTGGAGTAGCATTATCTGGAGGAGGAATAAGAGGAATAGCCCATGCTGGAGCATTAAAAGCATTAGAAGATAATAATATAAAAATAGATATAATAGGTGGAACAAGTGCAGGGGGACTAATTGCATCATTATATGCAATAGGATATACGCCATATTATATTTACATACTATTCAAAAAATATGCTAAAGACCTAGTACAAATAAATTCAAGTCCAATAATATCAGGAATAGGAAACTTCATGATAAACAAAAAAATAGTAATATCAGGTTTAAAAACAGGAGAAAGTATAGAAAAGGCATACAACGATTTAGCAAAAAGAAAAGGAGTACAAAAAATATCAGACATAAAAAATATGCCATTAGTAATACCAGCAGTTGATGTAGTAGACTCAAAAGAATATGTATTTACAAACAAAATGCCAAAAAATTCAAAAGAAAAATCAAAATATATAACTGACATAAGCATAGGAAAAGCTGTAAGAGCAAGTAGTAGTTTTCCAGCAGTATTTTGTCCATGTGAATTTAAAAATCATAGGTTTTTAGATGGAGGAGTTTTAAACAATGTTCCTGTAACAGAAGTAAAAAAGCAAGGAGCAGACAAAGTATTAGCAATAAATTTTAAAGCAGATGATATAGATAGTAAAAGCAATATAATGGATATAGTGATGAGAACAATAGATATAATGGGAAATAAAATATCAGAAGAAAGTTTAGAACAAAGTGATTATATATTAACTGTCCAAACAGACAAAACAGGACTTTTAGATGTAGAAAAACTAGACAATTGTTATAAATTTGGATATGAAGCGGTCATAAAAAATTTAGATAAAATAAAAGCATTGGTTATTTAAAAGCTTATGAATATTAAAAATCATTGTGAATATAATATATTAAAAATTAAAAAGGAATGATAAATAAATGGAAATAAGGTATTTTGACAATGCAGCCACAACTAGAGTGAAACAAGAAGTACTAAATGAAATGTTACCATATTTCAGCAATCAATATGGAAATGCTTCATCAATATATACATTAGGAAGAAATGCAAAAAGGGCAGTTGAAACAGCAAGGCAAAGAGTGGCAGATTTATTAAATTGCAAGCCAACTGAAATTTATTTTACAGCAGGAGGGTCAGAAAGCGACAATTTAGCAATAAAAGGATATTGCTACAAAAATAGAAATAGAGGTAATCACATAATTACATCTAAAATAGAACATCCAGCGGTATTACATACATGTCAAAATTTAGAAAAGCAAGGTTTTGAAGTAACATATTTAAATGTAGATAAAGAAGGAATAGTAGACTTAAATCAACTTGCAAATTCAATTAAACACAATACAATATTAATTAGTATAATGTATGCAAACAACGAAATTGGTTCAATACAGCCAATTGAAACAATAGCAAAGATGGCAAAAATGTATAATATCCCATTTCATACAGATGCAGTTCAAGCTTGTGGCAATGTGCCAATAGATGTTCAAAAATTAGGAATTGATATGTTATCACTATCAGGTCACAAAATAAATGCTCCAAAAGGTATAGGAGCATTATATGTTAAAAACAATATTGAATTTGAAAGAATAATAGATGGAGGACATCAAGAAAAAAATAAAAGAGCAGGAACTGAAAATGTACCAGGAATAGTTGCATTAGGAAAAGCCTGTGAAATAGCCAAAAATAATATGAATAAACATATGCAGAATTTAAAACAATTAAGAGATTACTATATAGAACAAGTTGAACAAAAAGTACCAATGGCAAAATTAAATGGCTCAAGAGACAATAGGCTTCCAGGTAATGCTAACTTCTCGTTTGGAAACATAAATGGAGAAGAACTTTTATTTAAATTAGATCAAAAAGGAATATGTGCTTCTAGTGGTTCAGCATGTTCAACAGGTTCTCCAGAACCTTCGCATGTATTAATTGCAATTGGCCTACCAAAAGAACTTGCATATTCTGCATTAAGAACCACGTTTGGAGAAGAAAATAGTATGCAAGATGTAGACTATTTAATAAGCCAATTAATAGAAATAATTACTAATAAGAGTATATGAAACGCTCTTATTAGTAATTATTTTTTGAAGTATATCAAAATTAAAAAGTATTATTACTTAATGCAGAAATAGCACATTTTATTCCATCTACAGCTGCAGACATAATTCCACCTGCATATCCAGCCCCTTCACCACAAGGGTATAAACCACCAATATTTGAAACTAAATGCTCATTTCTAAAAATTTTTACAGGAGAAGAACTTCTAGTTTCAACTCCAGTTAAAATACTATCAGGCATAGCAAAACCAGATAATTTAGTATCAAAATAAAGTAACCCTTCTTTTAAGGTTTGAGATACAAAAGTTGGCAAAATATCATTTAAGTTTGATAAAGTATAACCTGGCAAATAAGAAGGTTTTACTTTACCTAAAAATTCAGATTTTTTATTATTAATAAAATCCTCTAAACGTTGCACAGGGGCATTATAATTACTACCACCTAAGATAAATGCATTTTGTTCCAATTTTTTTTGAAAATATATTCCACCTAAAGGAGTCTTATCTTCAAAGTCATCAGGTGTAACATTAACTAAAACTGCAGAATTAGCATTTTCTTTATCACGTGAAAAATTACTCATTCCGTTTGTAACAATTGTGTTAGGCTCACTAGAAGAAACAATTACCATACCACCAGGGCACATGCAAAAAGTGTAACATGAACGTAATGAAGGGGAATGATATGCTAATTTATACTCTGCAGGAGGAAGTTTCAATTTTGTAATATTTCCATATTGAGACAAATTTATATCTTTTTGTAGATGCTCAATTCTTACACCAACTGAAAAATTTTTTGCTTCCATTGAAATTCCTTTTTTGTATAATGTTTCAAAAGTTTCTCTAGAGCTGTGCCCAATTGCAAGTATAACGGTGTCTGCTTCTAGTTCTTGTTTAGAATTTGAGCTATCTATAAAATAAATAGATTTTATTTTATTATCTTTAATATTAAAATCAGTTACTTTACTATTAAAAAGAAAAGTTCCACCTTTTGATATAATGTAATTTCTCATATTTTTTATTATATTAATTAAGTTGTCAGTTCCAATATGTGGCTTAGATAAATATAAAATCTCTTCAGGAGCACCAAATTTTACAAAATCAGCTAAAACTTTTTTACAATATTTATTATTAATATTAGACGTTAATTTACCATCTGAAAAAGTTCCAGCACCTCCTTCGCCAAACTGAACATTAGATAAAGTATTTAATTTTCTGTTTTGTAAAAAGTTATCTACTGTCTTTTTTCTTTCATCTACCATTTCACCTTGTTCAATAACAATAGGGCATATACCATTTTCTACAAATACAAGAGCAGCAAAAAGTCCACTAGGTCCAGCCCCAATAATTATAGGGTGATTAGTAGGTTTATATTTATTTTCAATAATTATATTAGGAATTTCTGAATTTTTTATTATATCTAGTTTTTTGTATTTGCTTTCATTTTTTACTTCTATATCAATACAATAATTATAATGAACATCATCTTTTTTTCTGGCATCAATTGATTTTTTTGAAATATTCCATTTTATAATGTCAGTTTCTTTAATATTGTATTTTTTTATAGCAATGTTAAAAACTTCTTTGTTTGAAATATCTTGTTTTATTTTTATGTTTGATATTCTAATCATTTAAAGATTTAGTCCTTTCATATTTTTATAAAATAAAAATACCACTTTTATAGTGGTAAAATAAAAATGGTTAAATAGCCTTAAGTATGATGCTAACACATAGCATTTACCTAGATTATGGCATACAAAAAAGGACTTACTGTTTAACTATTTTTAGTTTAACATTTTTGAATTCAAAAGTCAATAGAAAAAGTTTTATTCCCAGGGTCATTTCATAATACCTATTGTATTTTTTGAAATTTTATGCTAAAATATAATTAGTTAAGATAAAAGTAAATTTTATTTTAATAAATGCATATAATAAAAATAATATTAATAGTTTCGCTGTTAATATTAAATAGAAAGTTTACCACTGACCGATATGTGGTATATAAATGGTCGGGTTGAAAGTTTTCCGCTGACCAATATGCGGTATA
The DNA here is from genome assembly GCA_947632475.1 of uncultured Clostridia bacterium. Classification (GTDB taxonomy): domain Bacteria; phylum Bacillota; class Clostridia; order TANB77; family CAG-508; genus CAG-269. Next base: position 17,471 of record CANRPI010000004.1, read on the forward strand.
TAAATGGTTGGGTTGAAAGTATGGTTCTTCACCACTAGATGATGGAGAACCATTAATTTTTATAATAAGGAAGTATGCAAAATGATAGAAAGAGGATTTTATATAATAAAGGATAAATTTTTTGAAGATATGAATGATTTATACTTAAAAGGAAACAAAGAGGCTAATAGACCTCATTATTATTGTTTTAAAGAGGAAACAACAGGTTTGTTTTGGATGATACCATTAAGTAGCAGAAAATTCTAAAAGAATTGATAAGGATTAATTAAAATCAACAAAGCACTCAATGAAGCTTTTAAATAGAAAATATCTAAAAGATAAATAAATGCGTAGGAGGACAAATTGAAAAAACTATTCTCAAAAGAGAGTAGGTGGTATGCAAATGGAATTAACATTAGAACTAGATGAAAAAATGTTAAAAGCTTAAAAAAGTTCTAATCCCCATATATAACGAATAGAATTAAACAAAAAGATTTGCTATATGGGGGTTTTTATATGAGACAAATATCAATAGAAGAACGTGCAACAGAACTTGCACATTATATTATAGATTCAAAAGATACAGTAAGAGGTACGGCTAAGAAATTTGGAATAAGTAAAAGTACAGTACACAAAGACGTTTCTGAGAGATTAAAAAAGATAAACCCTAGTTTGGCAAAACAGGTAAGAATAATCTTAGATGAAAATAAAGCAGAGAGGCACATTAGAGGAGGGATGGCAACAAAATTAAAATACAGTAACAAAAAAATCACAAAAAAGTAGCAATTTGGAGAAGAACCAAATTGTAATCAGAGTCACAATTTAGAAATATCTAAACTGTGACTTTTTATCACCTTTAGACATATTTCGACATAGAATATAATAGCCAAATTTATTGAGGTGATAAGAAATGAATGTTATAAAAAAAGGAGATATAGTAGGGCGAAAGTCTTATGGAAAAGATATAATTTTTGTTGTAAAAAACATATATGAAACTACAAAAGGAAAAATTGCTATCTTAACAGGCTTAATAGAGAGAGTTGAAGCAGATAGTGAAGTTTCTGATTTAGAATTAATAGACAAAAAAATTTTAAAAAATAATCTAAAAAAGTTAGACGATAAATTAAATAAAAGAATAAATAATGCAAAAACTAATGATAATTATAAAATAGGAATCTTCAGTAAAAACAAAAGAAATCAAGAAAGAATTGTTACAGGAAAAATTTTACACCTAGATGGAGATAAAAAATACAGTGAAAAATCATATAGATATTATAAAAAAATGGGTTTAAATGCAATAGTAAAAAATATACCAGAATATAAGCAACCTAAAGTAGTTTATCAATTATTAAAAATGTATAACCCAGATATATTAGTTATTACAGGGCATGATGGAATGATAAAAAGGGGAACGAACTATAATGATATATATAATTATAGAAATTCACGACATTTTATAAATACAGTTAAAGAGGCAAGAAGATATGATAAGGAAGCTAAAAAAGATTTAGTAATTTTTGCTGGTGCATGCCAAAGTTATTTTGAAGCATTAATTTCTGCTGGAGCAAACTTTGCATCATCTCCTGCAAGGATTTTAATAGATTTTTTAGATCCATTAGTTGTAGCAGAAAAGATTGCAGTTACAGAAAAATATAAATATATTACAATAGATGACATAGTAAATGAATTAAGAGATGGAAAAAATCGGAGTTAGTGGAATAGGGGCAAATGGCAAAATGAGTAATTTATAAAATATATTTATTAGTACTGAAAAGTTTTATTTAACACTAATAAATAAAAATAAACCAACTTAATATTTTTGTAACATAAATGTAACACAAATGTAAAATAACTAAAAATGCAATTTGAAAATGCTTATGTATCAGTAATTACAGGGGTTTTACAAGAAAAAACATTTTTTGACATTTTATATAAAAAATGCTATAATCAAGCCATCTTGAAGGGGTAGGTGATAGCATGATTTGTAGAACAGATATAGCAAATCTAAAGTCAGACATCTTGGAGAAAGTAGGTCAAAAGATAATAGTAAAAGGTTCACTTCGGAAGAAGTAAAGCCTTTGAAAAGGAAGCTACAATAGAAAAAGTATATCCAAATATTTTTGTAGTAAAATACGAGGAAAATAATAGAAATGTAACTTATAGTTATACAGACGTTTTAACAAGAACAGTTGAGGTAGACGTATTTGATGGAGTTGCCTACAGTCCACTAATTCCACCATTAGAGCAAAATAAAAAGAAAGGTCTATCTAGCAAGTTATAAAATAATAAAAAATTAAAGAAGAACAGAGAAATCTGTTCTTTTTTTAGCATTTAAAGCATAAACATATATAAAGAAAGTATTACATAGAATGTAATAGAAAAATGAGGAGGTAAAGATTGAAAAAATTAAATTGTTTTCAATCAAATTTATACCTAAGAAAGGAATGTAAATAAAAATGCTAGTAGAAACATCAAAAGAAAATCTATCTATAAATAAATTGATAGCAACCAAAAAAGAAATTATTACAGTAGAGGGGGACATGATAGTTCCAGACTCAAAACCTGACATATTAAACACAATTTGTACAAGTGGCACAGTATGCATATACAAAAAAGAAGTATTAAACGAAAAAATAAGAATAGATGGAAACATAAACACATACATAATGTATTTAGCAGATGACGAAAAAGGAAAAATAAGGGGAATAAATACAAGTCTAGACTTCTCAGAAGTAATACAAATACAAGGCTGTGAAGAAGGAATGGACTGTCAAATAAAAACAAAACTAAAATCAATTGAAGCAAGGGTAATAAATGGAAGAAAAGTAGGAATAAAAGCAATACTAGAAATAGATATAAATGTATATTCAAATGAAAACATAGAAATAATAAATGACATTACAAATTCAGAAAGCATACAAATGTTAAAACAAGACTTAAAAGTAAATTCATTAGTAGGGGTAGGAGAAACGAAACTATATGCAAAAGATACAATTTCCATAGATAATGCAGACAATTTAGCAGAAATATTAAAAACAAATATAGATATATGTGATAAAGACGTGAAAATCAGTTACAATAAAATACTTACAAAAGCAGAAGCAAGAGTAAAAATAATGTATTTAACAGAAGAAAATACAATAAGAACAATTAATGCAAAGATTCCAATTGTAGGTTTTATAGACATTCAAAATGTTAATGAAGAAAACATGTGTGATGTAGATTATGAAATTAGAAATGTTGTCATAAAACCAAATTCAGCAGAAGAACACTCTATTTATGTAGAAATTGAAATAGGTGTAAAAGCGGTGGTATATGAAGAAAAACAAATCAATTTAATACAAGACTTATACAGTCCATGTGAAAACCTAGAATTCAATAAAAGGAAAATTGTAACAATATCTGGTAAAAGAAATAATCAAGAAATGAAACAAATTAGAGAGAAAGTAACATTAGAAGGAACAGAGCAAAAAAGTATAATAGATGTAGATGTAATGCCAAGAATAGATAAAGAAAATAAGTTAAACTCTAGAATTATATATGAAGGAGAATTAGAATTAAAATTTGTTCTTAGAAGTGCTGATATGCAAATAGATATAAAAACTGCTAAAATACCATTTGAATACACAATAGAAGGAATTGAAAATGGTGAAACTATGAATACTAATTTAGACATAGAAGTTCAAAATCAAGATTTCATTGTTCAAGATGGTGGAATAGTTACAGCAAATATTGATATGCAGATGAATACAAATTTATCACAAAACAGTAATTTAAATGTAATGGACGAAATACAGACAAATGGGGAAAGGGAGGAGCAAGATTATAGTATAATAATGTATATAGTAAAAAAAGATGATACATTGTGGAAAATAGCCAAACAATTTGGAAGTACAGTAGATGATATAGTAAGAGTAAATGGCATTGAAGATGAAAGCAAAATATATCCAAACCAAAAAATATACATACCAAATTATAATGTAAGAAAAGCTAGTAATCAAAATGCTCCTGCATTAGATTATGCATAAAATCTATTCAAGACCAAGAATAAGACTTCCTAGAGTAAAGTTAAATAGAGGTAGAATTCCAAATAAAAAAGATATAAAAAAAATAAAAATGATGAAAATTATAACAATTTTAGTAATAGCTTTTACAACTGCAAAAGTTTCATTAGATGCAGTTAGTCCGATATTTGATGATTTATGTGAAAATAAAGCAAAATCCATATCTACATTAGTTTCAAATGAACAGGCAACAAATGTAATGAAACAATATGAATATGATGAATTATTTTCAATAGAAAAAGATGAAAGTGGTAATATTAAAATGATAAAATCAAATGCGGTAACTATAAATAAGATAATTTCTGATATTCCTATTAAAATTGAGGAAGAAATAAATAAAAAGGGTAGAGATGATATAAAAATAGCTTTGGGAAGTTTTACAGGTTTTAAATTACTAGCAGGTAGGGGACCAGGAGTAAAAATTATTATTTCATGTATAGGAAATGTGGAAACTAATTTAAAAAGTGAGTTTATAACTAAAGGAATAAATCAAACATTGCATAGGGTATATTTAGAAGTTGAATGCCAAGTGGCAGTTCTTACACCTTTTAAAGATATTGATACATCTATTAAAAATCAAGTTTTATTAATGGAAAATGTGATAGTTGGTAATATTCCAAATAGCTATTATAATTTACCTGGAATGGAAGATAGTGAAAGATTAGAATTATTAGAATAAAATATAAAAATCTCGGAAATGTTATTTCCGAGATTGATATTTTTTATCTCTTTGAAAATTGTGGTGCCTTTCTAGCTTTCTTAAGACCGTATTTTTTTCTTTCTTTCATACGTGGATCTCTTGTTAAAAATCCATTTGCTTTTAAAGCAGGTCTATATTCTGCATTTGCTTCATTTAAAGCTCTTGCAATACCATGACGAATTGCTCCAGCTTGACCTGTAAATCCGCCACCTTTTACAGATACTTTTACATCATATTTGTTAGTTGTATTTGTAACTGTAAGTGGTTGTCTAACTATAACTTTTAATGTTTCCATTCCAAAGAATTCATCTATATCTTTACCGTTAATTGTTATTTTTCCAGTTCCTTCTATGATTCTAACTCTAGCTATTGCATTTTTTCTTCTACCAGTACCATAGTAAACTATATTTTCTTTATTAGCCATTATTTATTTACCTCCCATATTTCTGGTTTTTGTGCTTGGTTTTCATGCTCGCTTCCTGCATAAACTCTTAGTTTTTTTATCATTTGTCTTCCTAAAGGAGTGTGTGGTAACATTCCTTTTATAGCTAAAGTCATAGCTTTTTCAGGATTTTTTTCAAGCATAACTCTTGCAGGAACTTCTTTCATTCCTCCAATGTATCCTGAATGATGTCTATAAAGTTTTTGATTTAATTTGTTTCCTGTTAATATTACATCTTTACAATTTAATATTATTACATGGTCTCCTGTATCGATATTTGGTGTGTATGTTGGTTTGTGTTTTCCTCTTAAAAGTTTAGCAGCTTCTGTAGCTACTCTACCAAGTGGTTTGTTTGCTGCATCGATTATGTACCATTTACTTTCAATTTCACCGCTTTTGGCGCTAAATGTTGTATTATTCATGGTAAAAAATACCCTCCTATTTTTTGATTTTATCTATATGAAGTTTAAAGTTAAAACCACCGGGGAGAAGTTTTAATTTTAAATCATATTTACTAGTTATGAATTTCCATTCATTGCTAAAATATTTTATTACAAAATGTGGAATTTGTCAATACATTGATTGAATTTTTTTGAAAAATTTTTGGAAATCTTGACAATTTTTTTAAATATGTATATACTACTTAAGAATAAAAATTAGGAATAAAAATATCGAATATAAATAATTATTGAAAAGAAAGGATGTCAATAAAAAATGAAGAATAAATTGAACATAATAAGAGTTATAATAACAGCAATTATAGCACTAACAATTATGTTTTTTATACAAGCAAAAAGCTTAGCAGCTCAACAAATGGCAACCGTAAATGTAGAAACAGCAAATTTAAGAGAAACAGGAGACTCAAACAGTAAAATATTAGAATTACTATCACAAGGGCAAAAAGTAGAAATAATAGAAAAAGAAGGGCAATGGTACAAAGTAAAAAAAGATAATATAACAGGATATTTAAGAGAAGACTTAGTCAAAGTTGAAGAAACAGTAGAAAGCCAAGAAACTCAAACAAATCAAGAACAAAACAATACAGAAAACACAAATAATGAACAAACAAATAATACTCAAAACGAAGAAACAAACAATGTTCAAAATGAAGAAGAAACAAATTCTAATGAACAAGAAGAAAACCAAGAGCAAAAAAATGAAAATCAAGAAGAATTATCACTTGGAAAATACAAAATATCTCAAAACATTCAAATAAAAATAATACCATCAATAAATGCAAAAGTAATACAAGAAATAGAACAAGGTCAAGAAGTAGAAATAACAGAAAACATTAATGGTTGGTTATGTGTAGAAACAATGGAAGAAAAAGGATGGGTTAGAAAAGAAAAAATATCAGTACAAGAAAATTCATCTCAAGAAGAACAGCCAACCTCAAATGAACAACAACCAGAAGAACAAGAGCAAAATAATGAACAAGAAACACAACCAGAGCAAACTGAAGAAACTAACAATAATCAAGCAACTACCAAAACACTATATGTAAAAGAAACAGCAATAAATGTAAGAGAAAAACCAAGCAAAGATTCAGAAGTATTATTAAGCTTATATTTAAATGAAGAGGTAGAAGTAGTATCAGAAGAAAACGGATGGTACAAAGTTAAAGTAAAAGGAATAGAAGGATATATATCAAGTTCACTATTATCAGAAACAAAACAACAAACATCAAGAGGACTAGAAACACCAAGGAAAGAAAATGAAATAAACAATCAAGAAAATGAGCAAACCGATGCAAGTGCAAGTACAGCACCAACAAACACAGCATCTACTGGGGTAAGTGGTGCAGAAGTAGTAGCAAAAGCAAAAAGTTATATAGGTTCAAGATATGTATATGGAGGAACCTCACCAAGTGGATTTGACTGTTCAGGATTTACTCAATACATATATAATCTATATGGAATAAATTTAAACAGGACAGCACAAGAGCAATATAGTAATGGAGTGCAAGTTGCAAGAGCAGACCTACAAGAAGGAGATATAATATTATTTGGACCATCAGCATCTGCAATAAACCATGTAGGAATATATATAGGTGGAGGTAGTATTGTTCATGCAGCAAATGCAACCAGAGGAGTAGTTACAGACACAATAAATTCAGGATATTATAACACAAACTATGTAGGGGCAAGAAGAGTTTTATAAAAAATAATGGAAAAGTGCAATAAAAAAATTATAAAAGCAATTAAGAGAGGATGATAACAATAAAAAGACCTATTTTAATTGCAGTAATAGGATATTTAATAGGTATATTAATGGGGCTATACTTTAAATTTAGTATAGTCCTATTTTATATTCCAATTACTGCAATATATTTAATAAATAAAAACAAAATAAAAAAGACAAAAAAGAAATTCAAATTAATTAGTTTCAAAAGATATTATAGGTATATAAAAATAATAATAAAGCCCAAAGTAATATTTTTAGCAATAATATTTTCAATAATTTCAAATTCAATAATTTTATATCAAAATAGCAATTACAATAATCTATATAAAGAAAATCAAAAATACAATTTAATAGCCATTGTAGTTTCAAACAAGATAGAAAAAGATTACAATAACTTATATGTAATAAAAGTTTTAAATACGAAAAACAATATAAAAAAATTTAAATCCACAAAATTATATCTAAAATTAAATAAAAATCAGGAACTAGAATATGGAGAAAAAATACTATTAACAGGAACATTTGAGTTTCCAAATAAAGCAAGCAACTATAAAGGCTTTGATTATAGTAATTACTTAAAAACGTTAAAAATATATGGCTTTTTCAATCAGGAAAAAATGCAAATTATAGAAAAACAAAGTTTAAATCCATTTCTAATATATACAAATAAAATATCAGTAAAAATAGGAGAAAATATTGATAAAATAATGCCAAAGGAAAGTGCATCAATTGTAAAAGGACTAATTTTAGGAGATACCTCTAAAATAGAAGAAGATATACAAGAAAAATTTAGAACAGCAAATATATCGCATATTTTAGCCATTTCAGGAATGCATATATCTTATATTATAATTGGAATAGATTTAATTTCAAGAAAAATATTTGGAAAACGAAAAACAAAATTTATTACAATCATATTTTTAATATGTTATATGTTTATAACAGGCTTTTCTCCATCAATTGTAAGAGCTTCAATCATGGCAATAATATTAATATCATCAGGAATTTTTTACACTAAAAAAGATACAATTACATCAATTTCATTATCAATGCTTATTTTACTAATTTACAATCCATATATAATTTTATCTTTAGGATTTCAATTTTCATATTTAGGAACAATAGGAATTATAGTTTTTAGGTCAAATATTCTTAAAATTCTAAATAATATATGTAAAATCCACAACAATATAATAGATAAAATAAAAGAAATCATAGCAGTTACAACTTCTGCACAAATTATGATTTTACCTGTTATGATTTATCATTTTAATACAATAGGAATTTACACTTTAATTACTAATGTATGTATTAGTATAATAATTGGTCCAATAATTATTTTTAGCTTTATTGCAATAAGTATGTCTTTTATTAATATAAAAATAGCTAAAATGTTAGCTAAAATTTTAAATATTGGTATAAAGTTATTACTTCAAATTTCAGAAATATCTAAACTTCCACTATCGAAAATATATGTAGCTACACCTAAAATATATATGGTAGTTATTTATATGTTAATAGCTATTTTACTAAATTTCATATATTCAATCTACAAAAAGCCACATCTAAATAATACTTCAAAAAGAATAAAAAATTTGATTGCTCTATTAAAGTTCAAAATTATTGAAAATAGGGTAAAGCTGAAAAAAATAATATACAAACTTTTAGTTATTATTTTTGCTATTATAATTATAAATAAAAGCTTTTTACATAAATTACAGATATATTTTGTAGATGTGGGGCAGGGAGATTGCACATTTATTGTAGCCAATAATAAAACTATATTAATAGATGGAGGAGGCAGTAGCGTTAAAAATTTTGATGTAGGCAAAAATACTTTGCTTCCATATATTTTAGACAGAGGATACACCAAAATTGATTATATTTTTATAAGCCATTTTGATGATGACCACGTTTTGCGGAATTTTATATTTATTAAATGAGATAAAAGTAGAAAATGTAATAATTGGAAAACAATTTGAAGTTTCAAAAAATTATGAGGAATTTATAAAAATTGTAAGAGATAATAACATAAAAGTAAATGTAGTAGAATGTAACACAAAACTTACTATTAGTAACGATTTAACATTTAATGTATTGTGGCCAAATAGCAAACAAAAAGTTTTGGAAAATTCTATAAATAATAATTCTTTAATTTTAAAACTTAATTATAAAAATTTTAGTATGCTCTTTACAGGAGATATTGAAGAAGAAGCGGAAAAAATTCTAGTTTCAAAATATAAAAATAATAATATTTTAAAATCTACTGTTTTAAAAGTTGCACACCATGGCTCAAAAAGTTCTTCAATTCAAGAGTTTTTAGAACTTGTAAAACCAAAGGTAGCTTTAATTGGTGTAGGAAAGAATAATAATTTTGGACATCCAAATGAAAAAGTATTAGAAAGGCTTGAAATTCTGCGGTACAAAAATTTATAGAACAGATAAAAATGGAGAAGTATGTATGATAGTAGATAGTAATGGAAAAGTGAAAATAAAAGATTAGTATAAAATAGAAAAATTTGTAAATACTAAATAAAAATAGAATTTGTTGAGGATAAGTTTAAAACAAGAAAGGAAGGTTTATATGAAAAGAATAGTTATAATTTTAATAGCAGTAGGAATTGTTATTGCTACTATATTTACAAGTTTTTTTATAGTTAATAAACAAGCTAGCAAAAATAATAAATCAGACACAATAGTAGGTGAAATAGCTCAAGAAGAGGAAATTTTGGATGAATGCACAGATGAATATGAATCTATGCAAGCACAAAATATATTAGAAACAAATGCTAGTGAAGAAAGAATATCACCTAATTGTTCATTTACTCAAAAAATTTATTATAGTGGATGCAAACATACTATAAGTAATTATTTAGAGTTACCACAAGATGTTGTAAATTTGAATAAAGAAGAATTGCAAGAACAATATGTAGATTGGGAAATAGAAAAATTTTCTAGTGATGAAGTAATTTTATATAAGGAAAAGCAGGGAGAGTGTGGAGAACATTTTGTAGTTAGAATGGATGGAGAAAATGTAGTAATATATAAAATATTACAAGATAATAAAGAAGAATTATATGAAATAACTGGAATTTCTCCAGAATATCTTACTGAAAATGATAAAATTAATATGAAAAATGGAATATATGTTAATGGAAAACAAGAATTAAATAGGTTAATAGAAGATTTTGAGTAAATAAAAGAACGTATGATTTTTAATAAGAATACATACGTTCTTTTACTTATTTCTTTTTCTTTTCTTTTTTATCAACTGTAACTTCTTTGTTTAGGTCTTTTTTATCTATAAAGCCTTTTTGGTATAAATCTTTAATATACATTATAAGTGAAAATAATGTAGCAATTAGGGCTAAACAATATAGTCCAAAATCTAATCTTCCCCAAAGTCCATCTATTTCAAATTGTTTTAGTAAAAGAGAAATAACAATTGCTATATAAAATAAAACTGTAGCAAGTTTTCCGTACCATCTACTATAAACAACTACATCTTTTCCATAAAGGAATGATGCACCACAAATCATAATAAATTCTTTAAGTAAAACAATTATTAAAATCCAAATTGGAATTATATTATTTATAACTAGAGAAGTTAGTGTGGCAATTTGCGTTAATTTATCTGCTAATGGATCCATAAGTTTTCCAAAATTTGATATTAAGTTGAATTTTCTAGCTATGAAACCGTCAGCAATATCTGTTATTCCAGATAAAGTAAAAAATATAAATGCTAAAATGTAATTTCCCATAAATATATTTAATACAATAAAAGGAATTAATAAAAATCTAACAATTGTTAATCCATTTGGCACATGTTTTAGCATATTTTAAGTCCTTTCTATTTTACCTCAAATTTTAATTTATTATTATTTAAATCTACTATTACAGTTTGACCATCTACAAGTTCAGATTTTAATATCATTTCAGATAATTCGTCTTCAATATATCTTTGGATTGCACGTCTTAAAGGTCTTGCTCCAAATTTTATATCTGTTCCTTTTTCTAATATATAGTTTTTGGCAGAATCAGATAATTCAAGTTTTATGTCTTTGTCATTTAAAGCTGATTTTGTATCTTTTAGCATTAGGTCAACTATTTGTAATAATTGTTCTTTTGTTAAGGCATCAAAGGCAACAATTTCGTCTACTCTATTTAAAAATTCTGGTCTAAAGACATCTTTTAATTTGTCAATAACTTTTTCTTTGTCAACTGTTTGTTTACCAAAACCAATTGAGTTTGTATTTGTGTTAGAACCAGCATTTGATGTCATAATTATTATTGTGTTTGAAAAACTAACTGTGTTTCCTTGGCTGTCTGTAAGTTTGCCATCATCTAATACTTGAAGTAATATGTTAAATACGTCTGGATGGGCTTTTTCTATTTCGTCTAGTAAAATGATAGAGTAAGGTTTTCTTTTTACTTTGTCTGTTAATTGACCAGCATCATCATATCCAACATATCCTGGAGGTGCACCTATTAGTTTTGATGTTGAATGACTTTCCATATATTCTGACATGTCTATTCTTATTATAGAATCTTCACTTCCAAACATTTCATATGCTAAAGATTTTGCAAGTTCAGTTTTTCCAACTCCTGTAGGTCCAACAAATATAAATGAAGGTGGTCTTTTGGTGCTTTTTAGTCCTGCACGGTTTCTTCTAATTGCTCTTGCTACACTGTTTACAGCTTCTTCTTGAGCAATTATTCTTTTGTGAAGATTTGTTTCTAAGTTTAATAGTTTTTGAGTTTCAGCTTCTGTTATTTTTTTAACAGGAATTTTTGTCCAACTTTCTATAACATTTGCTATGTCTTGAACTGTTATTTGTTTTGGTTTCATTTTAGCATTTAGTTTGTCAATAGCTTCTAATAATTGACATTCACGTGTTTTTAAATCAGCAGCTCTTTGATAGTCTTCAGTTGAATCTGCTGCAATTACTTCTTCTTTTTCTGCTTGAACTTGACTTAATTCTTGTTTTAACATTTCTAGTTTGTATAGGTCTTTGTTTTCTAAGTTGATTCTAGAGCATGCTTCATCTAAAATGTCTATTGCTTTGTCTGGTAAAAATCTGTCATGTATATATTTTTCAGACATGATTACTGCTTGACGTATTACGTCTGAAGAGATTTTTACTTTATGATATTCTTCATAGTATTTTTTTATTCCTTCTAGTATTCCAATTGAATCATCAATGTTTGGTTCTTCAACTAGAACTTGTTGAAATCTTCTTTCTAAAGCTGAGTCTTTTTCAATGTATTTTCTGTATTCTTTTAGTGTGGTTGTTCCTATTAATTGAATTTCGCCATTTGATAGGGCAGGTTTTAAAATGTTTGCTGCATTCATAGAGTGCTCACCATCACCAGCTCCTATTATGTTATGAATTTCGTCAATAACTAAAATGATGTTTCCATATTCTCGACATTCGTCAATTATTCCTTTCATTCTAGATTCAAATTGACCTCTAAATTGTGTTCCTGCAATTACTGCTGTCATGTCTAATAGGTAAACTTCCTTGTTTAAAAGTTTTGCCGGTACATTTTGGTTTGCAATTTTTATTGCTAACCCTTGTGCTATTGCAGTTTTTCCGACTCCTGGTTCACCTATTAAACAAGGGTTGTTTTTTGAACGTCTATTTAGTATTTGTACTATTCTTTGAATTTCTTTGTCTCTTCCAATTACAATGTCTAATTCATTGTTTTTGGCTTTGTTTGTTAGGTTTGTTCCAAAAGTGTCTAAGAATTTTTTCTTTTTGTTTTGTTTTGGCGTTTTTCTTTTTTCAATTTTAACTTTTTTCCTTGAGTTGCTTGATTCTTCTTGACTTTCACTGGCAGTTGCTCTATTATTATTTTTTCCTCCTATTATGTTTGAAAATAAAGATCCAAGAGGAATGGCTGCTCCTGAAATTTTTGGTGCGTCTTCATCTAAGTTGTCTGAATTTATATTGTTGAATGTGATTGCTCCATCCATGTTTTCTATATCTTCTAAGTTTATATTTTCAGCTAAATCTTTGAAAAGTGTTTCAAATTGCTTTGTCATATCACTAAGATTTATTTTATCATGTGAAAGAAAATCGTTTTGCTTTGCTATTACTTCCATTGGATTGATTCCTTTCTTTTTTGCACATTCATAGCAATAACCTTCTAATGTTTCTTTTCCATTTTCTATTTTATTATAAAAAAGTATTGCTGGGTTTTTGTTACATTCTGAACATAACATACTTTAAATTCCTCATTTCTATTTAATTTTTAACAACAATATAATATACTAAAAATACTTAAAAGTCAATAAATTTATAAATAAAAACATTGCCAACTAAAAAAATAAATGTTATAATAAATTTATCATAAAAGAAAGCAGGTAAAATAAATGAATATAGTATTGCCACCAAAATTTGAACCAACTAAAAAACAATTATTTATATATATAACAATCATTATAGTATGTATTATATCAATAATACTATCTTTTTATGTGCAATTTTATGCAAGAAAAAGCGTAATAGAATTTTTAGGTATAAAAATAGATGCTGAATTGGGAAAAAAATCAAATAAGGAAATAGAAAATATAAAGGCACATTTTGATCAGATGTTTACAAATTCTATTGAAGATGATAATAAAGAAGGAAATAAAAGCAAAGAAGATGTGAATAAAGATTTAGTTTATACAGGTTATCAAAAGAAGGAAAGCAAAGGAACAAATTATGACATAGATATCAATATTCCATATATAAATATAGATAATGAAATTATAGATGAATATAATGATGAAATTAAAGAGACTTTTGAGGAAAAGGCTAAGGAAATTTTAAGAAAACAAAGTGCAAATGTTATTTATACAGTAGAATATGTGGCAAATGTGCATGAAGGTATTTTGTCATTAATTATAAAAACTAATTTGAAAGAGGGTTCTAATCCTCAAAGAGTAATTATACAAGCTTATAATTACGATTTAAGAAATAAAAAGGAAATTTCACTTGAGGAAGTTTTGGATATAGAAAGATTGGATGAGACTGAAGTGCAACAAAAAATAAAGTCTGAGATAGAAGAAGAACAAAAGAGAGTGGAGGATTTAAGTGAATTAGGCTATAATGTTTATAGTAGAGATGTTGATAGTAAAATTTATAATATAGAAAATTCAAAGGAATTTTATTTAACTGATAATACTTTATTTGTTGTTTATGCATATGGAAATGAAACTTATACAAGTGAGATGGATTTGATTGTAATATAAATAATTATTTTATCTTGATGTAATATATTATAAAATAAGTTTAACAAGCAAACTGTTTATATGAAAATCTATGAAGAAAAAATCTTAGTCATTACATGACTAAGATTTTTTGGAGGGTGTATATAATTTTTCGGCTGAGTCAATAGTAACGATTTTTAAAATTTACATAATTTGACTAAACATTAAAAATATGGTATAATAAAAATTGGAACTAGTAGTTAAGCATAAATATCCCCTGTAAGTACAGGGAGAAGGAGAAAAAATGGAAATAGACTTTGAAAAAGCGGAACAGATTTGGGAAAAGAAATTGGAAAAGAAAAGAGAAGCTCGAGAGGAGATAATAATTGTACAGATTCGGGCTTTTCAGTGTAAGCAAGAATTAATGTTTAAAAGGTTGGATCCAAGGGTCCAAGAGGTGATACTGGACGAGCCGGTCTTTCCAGAAGTGGAAAAGCAGCTAAAGGAAGACAATTGGGCACTTACGTTGCCTGATTTTCCTAAAAATGGGAAATATGTGGCGTATATGGTGCCACGGAAAATGCACACACCTGCTGGCAAAGTGTTCATAGATGGCAATGAATTGCTAAAAGCCGTCTATGAGAAGGAAGCCACCGAACAGGTGGAAGCGTTTAAAGCAGTTCAGAAAGTTATGATTGAAAAATCATTAACAGAACTGCAGCCGGTGTATTTGGATAAGCCTTTGATAAAAGAGGTTCACCAGTCATTAAAGGCGGCTGGTTGGTCTGTGATAAACCGGCAGATGCCCAAAGTCGTTTTTAATAACGGGGCGGTTAGGCAAATGTACGTTGTGTATATTTCGCCTCATACTTCCAAATCTTGCACCTCATTCCAAATCTAAATCATCTCATGAAACAGAAAAATTTTCCCCTAATGTAGATTTTCTACATTAGGGGATTCTCCTTTATATAATCAAAATTAAGGTTGTTCTCCAAGAGTAAGAGTTAAATCTTTTTCCTGACCATTTCTATTAACCTTAATAGTCATTTCATCACCAATTTGGTGATTATTTTTAATCTCATTCAATTCATCCATAGTTTTAATAGACTTACCATCTGCTTCTATAATAACATCACCAATTTTAACACCAGCTTTTTCAGCTGCAGAAAAATCTTCAATAGACTTTACATATACTCCTACAACTAACTTATTAGCCTTAGCAACTTCTTCACTTAAATCCATACCAGAAATACCTATATAAGGTCTTTTAACTTTACTATATTGAATTAATTGAGAAGTAATATCAGTAGTTGAATTAATAGGAATAGCAAATCCCATACCTTCAACTCCAGTTCCAGAAAGTTTTAAAGTATTAATTCCAACAACCTTACCTTCGCTATTAACTAAAGCACCACCACTATTACCAGAGTTTATAGCTGCGTCAGTTTGAATTAAAGTAAAGTTTTTACCATCAGAATCTGTAACTTCTCTATTAACAGCACTTATAATACCACAAGTAACACTACTTTGCATACCTAGTGGATTTCCAACTGCCATTGCAAACTCGCCAACCTTTATACTATCAGAATCAGCAAATTCAGCAGGATGTAAATCAGACTTATCTATTTTAATAACAGCTAAATCAGTTTGTTCATCTGTTCCGACAATAGTTGCCTCATACTCATTTTCATCATTAAATAAAGTAACAGAAACTTTAGTAGCCTCAGAAATTTGGTAATAACTATCTGAAGAAGATGAGGCAACAACATGGTTATTTGTTAAAATATATCCGTCCTCACTAATAACTATTCCAGAGCCACTAGCACTTGCAGTAGAGGTTTGATTGTTACTTCTTCCAAATATAGATAAAATATTAGAAGTTACACTATATTCAACCTTAATTCCTACAATAGAAGGTAGAATTTTATTTGCAGCATAAATTGCAGTATCAGAATAATTAGTAAGACTAGTTTGAGAAACATAGCCACTATTTAAATTTTTAGAATTATTGCTACTAGAAATATTATTTCCAAATCCATTAAATAATTTAGATTTTATTGAAGGAACCCCAAAACAAGTTCCTATAACTACTGCACATCCAAGTACTCCACTTAAAAAAGGTAAAAATATTGTTTTTCCAAAGCTAGATTTATTTCTGTAATTTGAATTATCTTCGTAAATTGGTTTGTATGTACGAGGATTTTGTACAGTTTTAAAATTTGAAGATTTATTTTCATTTTCTTCCATTTAAGATCATCCTTTCTATATTAAAATATAAGTTTAACATTATTATATTAACCTAAATTTATTATATAATACAAGAGAATTGTGAAAATTTTGTGAAAAAATTATAACAATTTAGAAAATTAATTTGTGCTAAACAGGTGTGCCTAAATAGCATGAATGTGACATTAAGAAGCATTATTAAGGCACAAATGTGCTACTAGAAGGCATCCAATGGCCAGAGAAAAAATCAGCTTGCAAATTATAAAAACATATAGTAAAATAAAAGCATAAAAAGTATTTATAATAAACATATACATATGAAAGGAAAGTAAAAACCATGGAAAAAATAAAAAATAATAAAGGTGTAACATTAGTAGCGTTAGTAGTTACAATAATAGTATTAATGTCTGTAGCGTTAATTGCTGTAAATAGTGGAAAAGAAAATATAAGCAAAGCAAAATTAGAACAAATAAAAACAAATATGTTATTAATACAAGCAAAAGCGAAAGAAAGTGTAGAAGAAGCAAATTTTAAAATGGGAATAAATCCAAATGATGAAAAAAAAGCTGAAGTAAGGAACGAAGTATATGTGCAACAAGTAGGGTTAAAACCTGCAAAAGATGTAGAAATGCAAGATATACCATATTCAATAGAATCAATAAAAGAACAAAGTTATATAGTAACAGATGAGGTTTTAGAAAAATGGGGATTAAATAAAATAGAACGTGAAACAAATGAATATTATTTAGTAAAATTTGATGAAACTAATGTAAAAGTTGAAGTTTATAATACATTGGGATATGAAGAAAAATATTCATTAACAGAAATAGAAAATATACACCTATAATTATAATAATAAACTAAGAAAGGAACTGCAAAGAATTGAAAGAAAAAGAAATAGAGAGATTAACAAAATTAAAAGAAATAGAAAAAGATTTACGTACAAAAGGTTTTAAAAACATATGTGGAATAGATGAAGCAGGAAGAGGACCTTTAGCAGGACCAGTAGTAGTAGCAGGAGTAATAATGCCAGAAGATTCAATGATAGAAGGTGTAAATGATTCAAAAAAAGTATCAGAAAAGAAAAGAGAAAAATTATATGACCAAATAATACAAGAAGCAATAAGTTATTCAGTAGCAATAATAGGACATGATATTATAGACGAAATAAACATATTAAATGCTACAAAGCAAGGTGTAACAGCAGTGGTAGATGAACTAGATATAAAGCCAGATTTAATAATAATAGATGCATTATCACATATAAATACTAGACAAATACCATATGAATCAATAATAAAAGGAGATGCAAAATGTTATAGTATAGCAGCAGCGTCAATTATTGCAAAAGTTACAAGGGATAGAATAATGAGACAATGGGATGAAGTATATCCACAATATGGTTTTATAAATCATAAAGGATATGGAACAGCAAAACACATACAAGCAATAAAAGAATATGGCCTTTGTCCTATACACAGAAGAACATTTACGAAAAATTTTGTTGGTAAAGATGCTTTAAAAATATAAATATTAGTAAAAGGAGAACAAATGAATATATTAAGCATTATAGAAAAAAAGAGGGATAAAAAAGAATTAACAAATCAAGAAATAGAATATTTTATACAAAATTATACAAATGGAAAAATAAAAGATTATCAAGCAGCAGCTTTAATAATGGCAATTTATATAAATGGAATGACAGATGAAGAAACAACAAATTTAACTTTAGCAATGGCACATTCTGGCGAAATACTTGACTTAAGTTCATTTAACAAAATAATAGTAGACAAACATTCAACTGGTGGAGTGGGAGACAAAGTTTCATTAATACTCTTACCATTAATAGCATCAATAGGAATACCAGTAGCAAAAATGTCAGGTAGAGGTTTAGGTTTCACAGGAGGAACAGTTGATAAATTAGAATCAATACCAAATTACAAAGTAGACTTAAGTTTACACAAATTTGAACAGAATGTGGAAAAAATAGGAATAAGTATGATTTCACAAACTCTAAATTTAGCGCCAGCAGATAAAAAAATATATAGTTTAAGAGATAGTATTTCATGTGTAGGAAGCATTCCACTAATTGCATCAAGCATAATGAGTAAAAAAATAGCAAGTGGTGCACAAAAAATTGTATTAGAT
Source organism: uncultured Clostridia bacterium (assembly GCA_947632475.1). GTDB lineage: Bacteria > Bacillota > Clostridia > TANB77 > CAG-508 > CAG-269. The sequence continues at coordinate 36,412 of CANRPI010000004.1, forward strand.
GTAACAGTAGGAAAAGGGGCATTTATGCAAAATATAGAAAATGCAAGGAATTTAGCAAATAAAATGATTTCAATAGGAAAACTTGCAAATAAGGAAACAATATGTATTTTAACAAATATGGATGAACCATTAGGATACAGTGTAGGAAATACTTTAGAAGTAATAGAGGCAATACAATTTTTAAAAGCAAATGATATGCCAGAAGATTTAAAAGAAGTTGTATTAGAACTTGGTGCATATATGATAAAATTAGCAAATAAAGGAGATAATATAGAAGAAAATAAAGAAAAATTACTAGAAAAAATACAAAATAAAAAAGCATATGAAAAGTTTGTAGAACTAGTAAAAAATCAAGAAGGAGATATATCTTATATAGAAAACCCAGAAAAGTTTGAAAAAGCAAAATACATTGAACCAATATATAGTAATAAAAAAGGGTATATATATGAAATAAATGCAAAAGAAATAGGAAAATTAGCATGTTATTTAGGAGCAGGAAGAATATCAAAAGAAGATAAAATAGATAATAGAGTTGGAATAATTTTAAATAAAAAAGTTGGAGATAAAGTATCTGAAAACGAAGTCTTAGCATATATACATGCAAGTAATATAGAAAAATTAGAATATGTAAAAAAAGAATTGTTAGAAATAATAAAAATATCTGAAAATTTTACAAGTAAAAACAAAGCAATAATAGAAATAATCACTTAATTTGCAGCCTAAGAAGGAAATGTGTGGTAAAAAGTAAAAAATGTTTGAAAACACAATAAAATATGTTATAATATTATTGGATAAAAAATAGAAAGGAAGATAAAAAAATGAAAAAAGAAAAAACAGAAAAAAAACATAAAAATACTGATAAAGGACAAGTTTTTGTAAAAGTAGTAGCTGGAATTTTAGCAATGCTTATGATATTAACAACTGCTGCAACCCTTATATTTACACTTATTGGATAAATATATAGATAAAAAATAGGAGAAACAAATGGTAATTAATTTAGGAATGAATTGGGAAAATTTTTATAAAGAAAATATTTTAGCATATATAAAATCATTACAAAGCAATCCGCTAGAACTTATAACATTAATATTAGATATATCAATAGTTATATTCTTGTTATACTGCTTTTTCAAAATTGTTAAAGGTTCAAGAGCATGGCAACTGATAAAAGGAATAGCATTATTAATAATTGCAACATGGGTTAGCGGAATATTAAATCTAAAAATTTTAAATTGGATTTTAACAGGAATAATGAATTTAGGAGTAATAGCTATTATTGTAATATTTCAGCCGGAGTTAAGACGTGGGTTAGAGCAACTTGGAACAAATAAATTTACAAAATTTTTTGGAATTGATAAAGATTTAGAAACAAAAACAAAAGAAGACATTTATAAAATAGCTATAGCTACAACCGAACTTTCAAAAATAAAAGTTGGTGCATTAATAGTAATAGAAAGAGACATAAAAATTCAAGATATAATATCAACCGGAATACCACTAAATGCAGAAGTATCACCACAACTTTTAGTAAATATATTTGAACCTAAAACACCACTTCATGATGGTGCAGTAGTTATATCTGGAAATAAAATTGCAGCTGCAGCCTGTGTACTTCCACTTGCAGATGATAAAGATATAGCAAAAGAATTAGGAACAAGGCATAGAGCAGCAATTGGAATATCAAAAGAATCAGACAGTATAGTAGTTGTAGTTTCAGAAGAAACAGGAAAAATATCAGTAGCAAAAGATGGCACATTAATAGCAGATGTAAGAGAAGATGCTTTAAAAAAGATTTTAATAACAAATGTAATAACAAAAAGATTTGCAGGGGAGAAAAAATAATAGTGCGAAACATAAAATTAGTTATAGAATATGATGGAAAAGAATTCAATCGGATGGCAAAAACAACCAAACAAACTAAACATCCAAGGAAATATAGAAAAAGCAATACAAGCAATAACAAAAGAAGAAGTTGATTTGCAAGCATCAGGAAGAACAGATGCTGGTGTTCATGCATATGGTCAAGTTGCCAATTTTAAAACAAATTCTAATATACCTATAGAAAAATTTGCAATAGCTATAAATAGCAATTTAAAAAAATCTATTTTAATAAAATCAGCAGAAGAAGTTGATGAAAAATTTCATAGCAGACTTAGCTGTAAAAGAAAAACATATAGATATGTAATTAATAATTCAAAATATGGAACAGCAATTTATAGAAATTTAGAAACACACATAGTAGAGAAACTAAATGTAAAAAAAATGCAAGAAGCAATAAAATATTTTGAAGGCGAACATGATTTTAAAGCATTTAAAGCAAGTGGAACAAGTAGTAAAAGTAGTGTAAGAAAAATTTATGAAGCTAAAGTAGAAGAAATGCCAAATGAAAGAATTTATATAGAGTTAACAGGAAATGGATTCTTATATAATATGGTTAGAATAATAGCTGGAACTTTAGTAGAAGTTGGAATAGGAAAAATTGAACCTAAAGATGTAAAAAAAATAATAGAATCAAAAAAAAGAGAAAATGCAGGAAAAACTTTGCCACCACAAGGTTTATATCTATTAAAAGTTGAATATGAGTAAAAAAACCTAAAATTACATTTTCACAAAAAATAATAGTGAGCATAAAATATACAAAAAACATAAAATGTTTATGTGAATTAATGCTCTTAAGGAAAGGAATGTGATTTAAATGGATAACTTACTCATATTTTTTGTTTTACCACTAGCAGTAATAGTAATTTCAATTGCCTTGCAAAAAATACTAAGATGTCCTCCATTAGTAGCTGCAATTATATTTGTAATATTTTTAATAGTAGCATTTATAATTGATGATTTAACATTTATAATAGCAGCAATAGCATATGCCATAATTAGCTTTATAACAGCATTACTTACATGTTTAATTTGTAGATGTTTATTTGGAAATAATGAAAATACGAATAACAACTGCAGTTGTTGTAATGGTTCAAATAACAATTTACTTAGAATTACTAGTAACTGCAATAATAGTAATAACAATAATAATGATTTACTTACTATTAATAGTAGTTGCAATAATTCAAATGGAGATTTACTTACAATAAGTAGTAATGATTTTAATGGTTATACAAACGATTTATTAACCATAAGTGGTAATAGGGTAATTCAAAATAATAACAATAATTCTTGTAACTGTAATGACAATAATAATATAAGCTTGGCAAATACAAATTGTAATAATTCTAATAATGGAGTTACAGCAAGAATTAATGTTATTCCAAATGGAAATAATACAGGTTGTATTTGTGGAAATTATAGAAGAAGATAAATGTGTCACAGAGGATGCTTCTTAGTGGCACATTTGTGCCATGGGGCTTTTTAGTGGCACATTTGTGCTATTGGGGTTTTAAATGGCACGTTTGTGCCATGGAGCTTCTTAGTGGCACAAATTACATATGTACTAAAAGATAAACGTTTTTTATTGAAAAAAAAGGAAAAATATGTTATTATATATAAATGTAATAAAGATATTAAGAAATAAAAATCGAAAGGAATATAAAAAATGATAGAAGTTATAAAAGAAACGTTAGTAGATAGTATAAAATTATTACCTTTTTTATTTATTACATATCTAATTATGGAGTATATAGAGCATAAAACTAGTAATAAAGTAAAAAATACCATCAAAAAATCTGGTAAATTTGGACCATTACTAGGTGGAATATTTGGAATATTTCCACAATGTGGATTTTCAGTATCTGCTACAAATTTATACTCTGCAAGAGTTATAACACTAGGAACATTAATTGCAGTATATTTATCGACTTCAGATGAAATGTTACCAATTTTTATATCTGAAGCAGTATCTGCAAAAATTATTTTAAAAATATTAGCAATAAAATTAGTAATTGGAATTATAGCAGGTTTTTTAATTGACTTTGTATTAAAATTTATAAATAAAAAGCAAAATAAGCAAGAAGAGGAAAAAATAGTAGAAATATGTGAAAAGGAACATTGTAATTGTGAACATGGAATAGTAAAATCAGCATTAAAACATACAGTAAATATTTTTTTATTTATTATAATTATAACATTTGCAATTAATTTATTAATATACTTTATTGGAGAAAACACAATAGCAAACTTTTTGCAAAATAGACCAGTTTTAGGACCAGTTATTGCAGGAATTATTGGTTTAATTCCAAATTGTGCAGCTTCTGTTATAATAACTCAAATGTATTTACAAAGTGTCATTTCAGAAGCTACAATGATTTCAGGTTTATTAGTAGGAGCTGGAGTAGGACTTGCAGTATTATTTAAAACAAATAAAGGTATTAAGGAAAATGTAAAAATTACATTGCTACTATATTGTATGGGGGTTATCCCAGGAATTATTATGAATTTGATTTTTTAAATAAATAATGGAGACTTTATAGTCTCCATTTAAATTGTTATTAATCTTTATTGCTATTAGGGTTACCTTTTTTTAGATTTACTATAATAGCATCTTCATTATCAAATAAATATTTAGAATCAGTTGTATCTGTTTGCACAGGATTAAATTCATTTCTATCATCTTTAAAATCTAGTTTTCTTAAGTTGAATTTTTTTGAAGATGTATCTTCTTCAGTTGTAGTTTCTGAAGAAACCCCGTTAAATTTTGCAAAATCAAATGTTTTTAATTTTTGTGGTTCTTTATATTTAGATGGTAGATAGTTTAAGTTTGCTGGACCGATTTGAGGTTTTCCATTACTAGCACGAATTTTATAACCACAATTTTTAGCTCCAAAACTTAATAATTTTTCAGGTTTAAAATATTGTGTCCATCCCCATTCTACGCCTGAGTATTTAGGAGAGTAGGCCATTTTATCTGCATCAAAGTCATTTTTATATTTCCAATCTCTTTTAGTACCAAATTCTTGAGACCACCATGTAAGTTCATCATAAGGTGCGCCTCCTGTAAATATTTTATTTGCACAGTTAGCTAAGATTATGTTTTGATAATTTTCTTTTTGACCGTCTACGTTCAATTGGCTAATACTTTGAGCTGATATAGTGGTTCCAACTTTATATTTTCTATACATTGTAAATATTGCTTCAGTATCTTTACAAATAAAGTCAGGAAATTCATCAATATATAAAAAGTGTGGAATTCTTGAATTTTCATTTCCAGGTCTTCTAAGTACTGCATTTTGCATTGACATTAAGAAAAATAAACCAAAAGCTTTGTGCCCAGAAGCACCTAAATCTCCACGTCTTGTGCATACAAATACAATTTCACCATTTTTTAATGATTTGTCAAAATCAAGGTTTTGATGTCTATTACATAATATATTTTTTACTCCTGGTAAACGTAATAAATTGTCTAATTGACTTATAGTTGAATATAAATATTTTTCTATTGTTTCTTTTCCAGGAGCATTTTTATAAAAGTTTTTCTTAAAATATGTAAGTGTAACACTGTATTTTTCTTTTAGCTCTTCATCATGTGCTAATATTTCACACATTTTTTCAATTAAATCAAAGTTAGTAAACATTTTTAGCATGTCATTTAAATTTGGAAGTGAACCTTCATGCATTCTTGGATACATTTCTTTTAATATTATTGCTAAGTTTTCAATTGCTTGTAATGATATATCTTCTCTATAAGCTTCTTCTGAATTATTATGTGTTGAATTATACATTGCTTTTAATGCAGAAGATATAGTTACAGCAATTTTGTTTGGATCATCATATACAAATGGATTTAATCCCATAGAGTTTATATTGTTTGCATCTATTATAGTATATGGTAAATTAAAGTTGTCACATACTTCTGAAATATGGTCAATTACTTCTATGTCTGGTGACATTAGGGTTAGACCAAGGTCTTTAAAAATTGTTTCATTATTAGATGAATCTTGTATCATTTTTTTAATATATGCTTTGAAAATTGTTTCTTTTCCAGAAACTGGTGTAATCATGTTTAATGAGAAGTTTTTGTTTAAATATTCATTATTATATGGAGCATTTAAAGTTGCAATATTTGTTTTTAATGCTGTGAATCCCATTTCTTTAGATACTTCTCTATAAAAGCTTTTTCTCTCTAGGTCTCTTGCTATAAATGGCTCATATACCATTGATGTTTTTCCTGTTCCAGAACCACCACATACAAATAATGTATGAAATCTTGAACTTTCGGGCATTGTAATTGTTTTTCCATTTTCACTGTCGTTACAAATGTATAGTTCACATGTATATGGTCCAGTACCTTCTTTTTTATCTGCTAAACTAATTCCACCATAGTCCCAAATTGAACGAACTTTTTCTTTTGAGTCATTAACACCAAAGTACAACCAATTAAAAAATGGAAATATGCTTACAAGTGGTAAATATAGCGAAATGCTTGTAAGTGCTGGTGTTACTAAATATGAGAAGTCTGTAATTATTTCTGTATAATTAGGAACCGAAAGTAGTAAAAGCCATACACCCATATTTAACCATTGTGTGAACATTGAAAGTACTATAATGTAAAGTCCAATTGCTGATAAATAAAATAGTGTTACTTTTTTTGCTTTTGAAGTTGCAAATTTTGAGGCCCCAGCAAAAAGATAAGAAAATAAAGGACATGCCATTGCAAGGGTGTATTTTATAGGTCCCCAGTATGAATAAGAAACACCGGTAAATATCATCAATAGCATTTCTACAATTCTATCTACTGCTATGTATATAGTAATTAGTGTTAATATATATGTAGCAAAGGTATTTCTATCTGTATTTAATTTCTTTAAAAATTTGTCTATATATTTCATTTTAACCGCCATTTCCGTCGATTTATATTGGATTATATATAAAGTAATTACGACATTTTTATTTGTATTTTACAAAAGTATACATATATATTATACTATAAAATCGTAAAAAAACAAGAGTTTTTGGCGAAAAAAATACGAATGGTTAAATGGGGACAGACTTAATTTAGCCATTGATTATGTGATTCAATAATAATACATATATTTTTATTTTTTTGAATAAATAAATATTTTCTGAATATAATTATAAATGAATTACATTCTTTAAATGCAATATCCTAAAATAAAAAGGGGGAGCTAATGCGAGAAGAATATGTAAAAGAAGAAAAGATAGAAGAAAAATCAGAATTACAAAAAGAAATTGAATTAATAAAAAGCATAATAAAAACAAGAAGGGAATTAAAAATTGCGAATAGAAATTTTGAATATGCAGAAACAGATTTAGTAGATTATTATATTTATCAAATAAAAGCAAATCAAGCTAAACTAGACTATTTAATAAAATTAGCCAAAAATAAAGGAATACAAGTAGATATGATAAATGATTTAAAATATACATTATGGGAAGATGAAGAAGTTGGATAAAATCAGCTAATAGTAATAATTATGATAAAATCAAGTAATATTTGTCCTAAAAACAACATATAGATGAAATGTAAAGATATGTGTTTAAGGGGATGAATATAGATGGATACAAATATTATTACATATTTAGCGTGTATATGTTTTATATTTATATTTGGAAGAATATTTATTGTTCCAATAAAAAAGATATTGAAAATAGTTTTTAATTCTATACTTGGAGGAATAACTATATACATAATAAATTTAGTAGGAGCAAATTTTGGGTTTCATATAGGATTGAATTTTCTTACTAGTGTAATAATAGGAGTTTTAGGATTACCAGGAGCAGTATGTTTAATTATAGTTAAATTATTAATTAGTTAATAACAAATCCCTCACATATAGAAATGTGAGGGATAAAATAATTTTATTCAACTGTAACAGATTTTGCTAAATTTCTTGGTTTATCAACATCTAATCCTTTTTCTTTAGAAATATAATAAGCAAATAATTGTAAAGGTATTACAGATAATATAGGAGAGATAAATGCGTTAGTTTCAGGAATTTTTATTACTAAATCAAACATTTTACTATCTATCTTTTGATTTGTAACAATTAATGTTTTTGCACCTCTAGATATAACCTCTTGAATATTACTTACAGTTTTATCAACTAATTTAGGATCAGTCATTATGCCAATTACAGTTATATCTTTTTCTATTAATGCAATAGGGCCATGTTTTAGTTCACCAGCAGGATAGCTGTCTGCATGTATATAAGAAATTTCCTTTAACTTTAGTGCACTTTCTCTTGCAACTGTTTCATCAATTCCTCTACCTAAGAAAAATATATCATGCTCCTGATAAACTTTTTTAGCAAAGTTTTTAATAATTTCAGAATCTTTTAAAGTTTCATCAACCTTTTTTGGTAAATCTAAAATATCTTTCTTTAAATTCTCAATAATATCTTTAGAATTGCCTAATATTTCTGCAAAATAAATTGCAAGTAATGTAAGTAAAACTACTTGAGAAGTATAAGCTTTGGTTGAAGCAACTGCAATTTCTGGTCCAGCATGTGTATATATAGAATAATGAGCTTCTCTTGTTATAGAACTTCCAATAACATTACTAATAGCAATAGTTTTTGCACCTTTTTCTTTACACAATTTTAATGCAGCTATTGTATCTGCAGTTTCCCCAGATTGAGAAATAAAGATACTTAAAGTATTTTTATCTACAAGAGGCTCTCTATATCTAAATTCAGAGGCAATGTCAACCTCAGTTTGAATTTTACAAAGTTTTTCCATTACATTTTTAGCAACTAAACCAGCATGCATAGCTGTACCACAAGCTATAATGTAAATCTTATTTATACTATTAAGATATTCTTTTGTAAAGTTTAGCTCATCAAATTCACATTTAGAATTTTCATTAAGTTTAGAGCCAATAGTTTCTCTAATAGCAGTTGGTTGTTCATATATTTCTTTTAACATAAAATCTTCAAAACCATCTTTTTCAGCACTAGATGCATTCCATTCAATTGTTTTAGTTTCTTTTTCAATCATATTTAAATCTTTATCATAAAATTTAGCATCATTTTTAGATAAAATAACAAATTCTAAATCATTTAATAAATAAAAATCCTTAGTAAAAGAAAGAATAGCAGGAATGTCAGAAGAAACATAATTTTCTCCATTACCTTTACCAATAACAAGAGGGCTATCTTTTCTTACAACTATCATATTTTCAGGAAAATCTTTGCAAATAACTTCAAGAGCAAAACTTCCCTTTAAATCTAAACATGCATTTTTAACAGCCTTTAGAAATTTGTTATCATCATTTGTATTATCTTTTTCATAATAGTAGTGAATTAAATTAGGTATAACTTCAGTATCTGTTTGAGAATAAAAAGTGTAACCATTATCTGTTAGAAACTTTTTTAATTCATTATAATTTTCAATAATACCATTATGCACAACACTAAAAGCTTTTGAATTATCCATATGGGGGTGAGAATTTTCTTTAGAAGGTTTTCCGTGAGTTGCCCATCTTGTATGAGCAATACCAATAGTTCCCTCCAAATCATCAATTCCAGGTAAATTATATAAATTATTAACTCTACCTTTATCTTTCATAATAGAAAGCCCATCTTTTTCAATAGTTGAAATACCGGCTGAGTCATAGCCTCTGTATTCTAATCTTATTAGTCCATTAATCAAAATAGGACTAGCTTTTTTTGTTCCTATGTAACCTACAATTCCACACATAGTAAAACCTCCTTAAAAATTTAAATTATTAGTAATATGCATTGGAATTGAAAGCATGCAAATAAAAGCTTAAATATATTAATTTTTGTTATAGTATTGCTACTATTTTTTCAATTAATATTAATGACTTAAAGCATAGCCACTAGAGCATCCGCCGAAAAATTCGATAACTCTAGACCTCGTCAACATCAAAATAAAGATGTCCTGGCGCTTGCAATTATTAAATTATTAAAAATTTATACTCCATATCCTCCTTTCTTTAAAAAATTTTTGCATTTCTTTCAATTTCTATATTATATTACACTAAAAATTGAAAAGTGACAAGAGTAAATTTAAAATTTTTAGTAGTTAGCTTGGTTAGTTTGGGGACAGACTTAAATTGACCATGGCTAATTTAAGTCTGTCCCTAATTTAACCAAAAATGTCTTGTATAATTTATTAAATATAGTGTATAATTTATATAAATTGAAAGGAGTGATTTTTGTGGATAGAAAAATCAAAGTAGTTCAATATGGAGTGGGCAAAATGAGTGTTTATACAATGAGGTATGTATACGAAAATGGAGCAGAAATAGTAGGAGCAATTGATATTAACCCAAGTGTAATAGGTAAAGACATTGGAGAAATAATGGGTACAGAGAACAAAGGTGTTAAGGTGGTTTCGGTAAATGAGGCTGAAAGTATGATGAAGGAGACAAAGCCAGATATTGCTATAGTTACTACAATGAGTTTAATTGCAGATGTAGAAGATGCGTTGATGCTTTGTGCTAAATTAGGCGTAAATGCAATAACTACTTGTGAGGAGGCATTTTATCCAATGAATTCAAATCCAAATGTAACTAAAAAGTTGGATGAAATGGCTAAACAAACTGGGTGCACAATCACAGGAAGCGGTTATCAAGATATTTATTGGGGACAATTAATATCAAGTATAGCTGGTTCTACACATAAAATAACTAAAATAAAGGGAAGTTCAAGCTATAATGTTGAAGACTATGGTATAGCTTTGGCAAAAGCTCATGGTGCAGGTTTAACATTAGAGGAGTTTGATAAACAAGTTGCTTCAGTTGATAGAATTACAGATGAAGAGAGACAAGCAATGATTGAAAAAGGCGAATATTTGCCATCTTATATGTGGAATGTAAATGGTTGGTTATGTGAAAAATTGGGATTGACAGTTACATCACAAACACAAGTTACAGTACCACAGACAAATGATGAGGATATTGAATCATCAACTTTGCAAATGGTTGTAAAGGCTGGAGATGCTACAGGTATGAGTGCAGTTGTTACGACTCAAACTAAAGAAGGAATTGTAATTGAAAGCGAATGCATAGGAAAGGTTTATTCAGAAAATGATTTTGATAAAAACGAGTGGACTATAATTGGAGAACCAGAAACTACTTTAGTAATAAATAGACCAGCAACTGTAGAATTAACTTGTGCTTCAATTGTAAATAGAATTCCAGATGTATTAAATGCTAGATCTGGATATGTTCCAACTGAGCAAATGGGAGAGCTAAATTATAGAGTGAAGCCATTAAATGAGTATGTAAAATAGTAAAAATTTTAAAAGAACTTGATTTTTCAAGTTCTTTCGTGTTATAATAGTGTTGTAGTTAAAATTAAGCATAAATAATAATTTTATTTGTGTTATGAAAAAGGAGAGAAAAAAATGAGTAAAATACAAGCTGCAGGAATAACTAGAACAGGTTTTAATGCAGAAAGTGAATATAGGTTTTCTATAAGAGCTTTATTTCAAAATATTTTTGAAATGATAAAAGGAAATACACAAAAAGAAGATTTTGAAGGAAATAAAGATTTAGAAAGTGTAAAAGTAAGCAATGAAACAGCTAATGAATATGGAACTGATGAAGAAGTTTTAAAGACTTTACAAGCATCTTTGAAAAATATTAACAAATTGGAAAGAAATGTTACAGATTTTAAAGGCAAAAGTAAAAAAGAAACAATTGTTAAGAAAGATGAATATAGAAGTAATAAAATAGTAAATAAGGATGAAAAAGTTAATAAAGAAGAAGTATCTGAAGAAATAGAAAAATGAAATATAAAAAACTATTTACTTTAAATAGGTAAATAGTTTTTTTATGAAAGTATGTAAAAAAGTCACACTTTAGTAGTGTGGCTTTTTTTGTAGAATATAATATTTATTGGTAGCGAAGATGTGATTCGAACACATGACCCTTCGGGTATGAACCGAATGCTCTAGCCAACTGAGCTACTTCGCCATATCAATAACAATACTTATTATACTTTCATTTTTTACATTTGTCAAGGAAAAAATTCAAGATTTTAAAATTTATGAATATATTAATGCTAATGGTAAGTCTAAATGGAAATGAGAGTTCACATTTATACTTACCATTAACATGTTTATGCATTAGATAAATATTTTTTTACAAAACATATAAAAAAAAATATGAAATACAAAAAGATAATTTTTCATAAACTAAAAATAGACTTTCATAAAAGAATTGAACAAATGAAATAATACAATGATAAAATCACAGTAGCTTAACAAAAGCGGGGTGAGAAAATGATAGATAAAATCTGTATGTTTCTAACCAATAAAATTAGACAAGAGATGCCTGAAATAGATGATGAAAGAGCAGAAGTAATAAATTATGGACTTCAAAATATAGTAGGAGAAATACCAAAAATTTTTATAATGCTTATAGTTGCATATATATTGGGAATTTTTAAATTAGCTTTGTTTACATTTATAGCATTATTACCATATAAAGGGGCATCTGGCGGAGTACATTTAAAATCACATATAGGATGTATATTATTTACAACTGGTTTTTATTGTATAATTCCATTTGTATCTAAATTATTTGTTTTACCAGAATTAGCAAAATATATAATAATTATAGGTATATGGATATTTGGCATGATAATGATAAAACTTTATGCTCCAGCTGATACAGAAAATGTACCAATATTGTCAATAAAAATTAGAAGGAAAAAGCAATTACTTTCATATTTTACATTTACATTAGCATTGTTAATAGCAATGTTTATAAATAATAGTACAATATGTAATATATTAATTTTAGCAAATTTTGTTCAAACTATAACAATTACGAAGTTGATATATAGATTAACTAATAATAAATATGGGTATGAAGTATATGGAAATACTTCAATACAATCAGTTTAATATAAAATATATTGCCGCGGATATATTCTATATTATAAAAAATACCAAGGAGGGGATTTTAATGTTAAAATTCTTAGCAAAAACAGCAGAAAAATATGCAAAAGCAACAAATACAGCATGTGTATTTGTATGGGTATTTCATCAACCAAAAATGCCAGCATCAATGGTAAATAAAGACTAAAAATAATTGGTAAAGATAGTACGTAAACATTTCTTTACCAATATCCTATAACTTAAAAGTTATAAAATGCAATCCAAACCAAAAAGTAGCTGTTTAACAGCTACTTTTTGGTTTGATAAAAGATTTCTAATTGTTGAGAAAAATATTTTTCATTGGTTGTTGTATTTAAATGAACATTATTATATTTCTTTAATATTTTGTTTACTTCCCATAATCCAATACCATTATGGTTTTCCTTACTAGAAATATTTAATTCAAATATTTTATTTGTATCAATATCTTTATCTTTATATGTATTTTTTATTAAAACTATTTGGCTAGAATTTTTCATATCATTTCTAAATTCTATAAAAATTTCTTTTTCTTCACTCTCAGCAGCTGCCTCTATGGCATTATCTAGTAATATTCCTAAAATTCTAGCAAATTCATATATTTTCATATGTAATGTATTTAAATCTAGTAAAAAAGAAATATTTACTTTTATATTTTTTGATTCTGCTTCATAATATTTTTTAGTTAGTAAATTATAAATTCCATCATTATTTACTAAATCTGGATTTAATATGTATAAATTATTAACATGTTGGCAGTCTTCTTCTAGTTGTAAATAATATTTTTTAAGACCGTCTATATCATTAGTTTGTATATATCCACCAATTGTAGTTATTATATTATCAAAATCATGTTTAAAGCCTCTAACATTATCATGTAAAATACGTAAAATATTATTATATTCTTCTACACTTTCTAATTTTCTTGTAGTTAATGTTAGTTTCATTATTCTTGTTAAACTAAATAAACTAATAGAAAAGTAAGCTAATAAAGAAATAAAGCTTAAAAAGGTTATTATTATAGGTAGCTTATCTATATAATAAAGTATTTGAATCCCTGAATGATTAACATTAGTAATCCAAGAACTAAGTTTGAAAATATTATAAATTTATTTTTTGTATCTAAATCTTCTAATAGTTGTAATGAAAATTTTCGATTTTTTATGATAAATAGTATAATAGAAGCTATAATATAGAATATTACAAAGTAAAAGAATCTATAAATCGGAATAGTAAGCAATTGTTCTGAAGTTATATTTAATATAGTTATATATGGATTTGACGCTAAAATACCTATTAATGCAAATATTACTACAGACATTATTACTGATATAATACTTTTTAAAAATGAAATTTTAAAATTATAATGGCATACAAGAATCATTATAGCATAATTAAAAATTATGTTCATTGGAGCTGGAATAATGTAATTACATATAAAACCAACAATAGTAACTATACTAATATAAAGAAATTTTTTCATTTTAGTTGTTTTTATATTAAGTATAGATAAAAATAATAACATTATTAGAAAATTTTCAATTATACCAGCTGGTATCAATAATACATTCACTAATCCTTCATTTGGCGTACTTATCGCCGTCCATAAATTATTCAAAATTTCCATAATTTTTCAATACCTCCATTAAATTTGATTTATATTTGGGACCAATATAGCAAGTAGAATCATCCTTAAAAGTAATAGTACCGCTAACAGGTTCAACCTCTTTAATATGATTAATATTAGCAATAAACGACTTATGACATCTAACATAATTATTAGGTAGTTTATCCTGAAATTTATTAAAAGAACTATAAGTATCATAATCACGAGTATTAGTATGAAAAATTAATTTCATACCATCTCTTTTAATATAAGAAACTTCGGACTCATCAATAAGTGTATTTTTATTATCAATTTTCAAATACTTTTTAGGAGATGAATTAATATCATCAAAAAGTCTAACAACAGTTTCTTCCAATCTATCAGCGGTAATAGGTTTAGCAATATAATCAAAAGTTTTATATTTATAAGCAACCATAGCATATTCTAAATGACCAGTAGTAAATATAATATAAGAATTTTTATTCATTTTTCTAATTTCTTCAGCTAGTTGCAGACCAGATTTATTAGACTTTAGATTAATATCAATAAGAACAACATCAACAATATTTTTAGACATATAAACTAAAATATCATCAGCATTATCAGACTTATAAGTAACAGTAGCTGCATAATTGTGCTTTGTAAAAATATTTTCTAGCAATTTTTCAAGTCTGTCTAAAATATTTATATTATCATCACAAATTACAAAATTTAACATCTTTAACCTCCTTTTACCAATATTATAATAATATAATACATCAGTTTTCGAAAAATTAATTTAAATAAATAAAAAATAAGGTAAGTGTAGTAAATATATAACAAATTACCTTAATTTTCCAGTTACATTTACAATATAATCTAAAAAACACACATTGTCAATAGAAATTGAAAAATAATGACGTACAGTAAAACTGATAATATCAATATATTTGATTAATAAAATTAATGATAGCAGAACAAAAAATACTACATTAAATTCATGCTTGAATTAATAAAAATGGATTATTTTATTAACATATATTAATAAATATCTAATATATATAATATAAATAACAATTTTTATCATTAGGAATTAGAAAGGAATGTGAAAAAATATGAATATAACAAGAAAAAAGATAAGATATATAAATATTACAATTCTAGTAATAGCAATTATTTCTATAAGCATAATTAATGCAAACAAAAGCCAGCAGTCAGTAGAAACAAATGCATCTACTGTAAGCGATGAAAAAATAGGATGGGGAATAAAGAGAAATAATAATCATGAACAGCCAGATTTAGGTAGTAAAAATAGACAAATACTAGAAGAAAATGGCGGAATAGCAATGGGAAATAAAGATAAAAAAAATATATACTTAACATTTGATCAAGGATATGAAGCAGGATATACACCAAGTATTTTAAAAACATTAAAAGAAAATGACATAAAAGCAGCATTTTTTATAACTGCACACTATGTAAATAGTCAGCCAGATTTAGTGAAACAAATGATAGATGAAGGACATACGGTATCTAATCACACTATAAATCATAAAAGCTTGCCAGATTTAAGTAATGAAAAAATAAACAAAGAAATAATGGGATTACATCAAGTAATATATGAAAAATTTGGATATGAAATGAAATACATAAGACCACCTATGGGAGAATTTAGTGAAAGAACATTACAATATATAAATACATTAGGATATAAAACAGTAATGTGGTCATTTGCATACGAAGATTGGAATGAAGACAAACAGCCAGATGAAGCATTAGCGAAAGAAAAAATAATATCAAACTTACACAATGGAGAAATAATGTTATTACATGGAAATTCAAAAACTAACACAAATATATTAGGAGATATAATAAAAGAAGCTAAAAATATGGGATATGAGTTTAAAACATTAGATGAATTTGAAAAATAATGTGCTACTGGTGTGCAAAAGAAAAGTATTTCCATAGCGGAAAGGTGCACCATGGCACAAATGTACCATCAAGAAGTGTCACCATGGCACAAATGTACCATTAAGAAGTGTCACCATGGCAAAAGGAGGAAATATGAAAAAAAGAAAATATAATAGGTTAGATAAAATTTTAGAATTACCACAAGAAGTATGTTCAAATATTCCCAAAATTATAATTACAGGATTTGATGAAGTAGTTGTAGAGAATTTTAAAGGAATACTTGAGTATGAAGAATTTTTTGTAAGAATAAGTACACATATTGGAACAGTAAGTATTAATGGATATGGATTAAATCTAGAGAATATGGACAACGATGATATAAAAGTAAAAGGAAAAATTGAAAGTTTAGATATTGAAAGGATGGAATAGTTAAGCTATGTTTATAAAGATACTTTTAAGCTATTTTTTAGGGTATTTGAAAATATCTGTTGAAGGATATTTTGTAGAGAGATTTATAAATATATGTAAAAATGAAAAAATAGCTATATGGAATTTAAAAAGAAGTAAAAGTATAAGTTTGCAAATAAATGTAGCTTTACAAGATTTTAAAAAAATATGTAAAATTGCAAAAAAAACTAAATGCAAAATAAAAGTAGAAAGCAAAAGGGGAGTTCCCTTTTTATTAAATAAATATAAGAAAAGAAAAGTTTTTTTAATATTGCTAATTTTAGTAATATTTTTCATAATGTTATCCTCAAATTTTGTATGGAATGTGGAAATTGACGTAGAAGAAGGCCAAGAATTGGAGAATATTTTAGAAGATATTGAGAATGCAGGACTAAAGGTTGGAAAATTAAAAAGTCAAGTAGACAAAAAAGAAATTATAAATGAAATTCGTTATAAAAGAGATGATATTGCATGGATGGGTATAGAATTAAAAGGTACAAATGCAATAGTTAGAATAGTAAAATCAACTGAAAAGCCAAACATAATAGATGAAAATGAGTATTGCAATGTAGTTTCAGACAAAGTAGGCATAGTTACAAAAATAAGTGCACAAACAGGAACTGCAAATGTAAAAGCAGGAGATACTATAAATATAGGAACAATTTTAATAAATGGTTGGATGGAAGGAAAATATACAGGAATAAGATATGTGCATGCAAAAGGTGAAATAGAAGCAAAAGTATGGCACACAAAAAATAAAAAAATTACATATAATACCATTCAAAGGCAAGAAACAGGCAACACTGAAAACAAATATGCAATAAAATTTAATAATTTTAAAATAAATTTTTATAAAACTATTTCAAAATTTAAAATTTATGATACAATAGAAACGGAAAATAAAATAAAAATATTTTCAAATTTTTATTTACCAATTTCACTAGTAAAAGTAACAAATAAAGAAATAAATGAAATAAAAAAAACATATAACATAGATGAAGCTAAAAATATAGGAATACAAGAATTAGAGCAACAATTAGAACAAGAAATTCAAGACAAAGACAAAATTGTAAATAAAATAATAAACACATATGAACAAGAAGATGGAATTGACGTTTATGTAACATATGAAGTACTAGAAAGTATAGGGACTAATGAAAAAATTGTATATTGAAGGGAAGATGAAGAATGGAAGAAAGAAGCCTTAGAATAACAGGAGCAGACAGAAACTTTTTTAACAAAATAACAAATACCTTAGGAAGACTTTTAATACCAACCAAAATAGGAATCAACAGCATGTTAATATCTATGAGAAGAAATAACATAATGAAAGCATATGAAAATTATTCACAAGACAGTCAAAACTATGATAAGCAGGAACTAGAAAAAAAATATGACCATAGTTATGAAATATACTTAGAAGCATTAGACAAATATGTAATGGATTCAATATATAAAAAAGTAAAAAATGGTACGGCATCAGAATTCGAAAAAAATGCATTATCAAAATATTATGAAGTAACAAGCTTAAAAGAAAATGAATACATAGAATATAAATACAGAAAACAAAAATATTTAATAGAATTAGATTATGAAGGAGTGCGCTTAAGCGGAAAAGAAAAATTACTAGAAAAATACAATAAATTTTACATATCAAAAATGGATTCACTATATAAAGCAATACTAAAAAACTATTCAATAAAAGTAGCAGACACTACAAATGTATATGACTCTACAAAAGAATGGATATACACAAAAATATTTTATACATTAGAAGAATACATACAAAACATACTTTCATTAAAAATACAAGAAAACAATAATCAACCACAAAAAGAAGTAATAGCAGATTATGAAAAATATGAAACATACACAGTTGGAAAGTTAGACACAAGAGACAATATAGAAAAAAATATGATATTATTAGGAATAAGCAGAAAATTATTTACACATAGTTTACCATTAATAGTTGCAGAGCAATGTTATGAAAAACTATTAAAAGATGCAAGGTCATTAGTACAAGACACAAAAATTGCAACCAAAAGGGAAAAAGCATATTCAATGTTAATTAACTTAATAGAAGACTATAATGTTAAATTACTATCTACAAAAGTATATTGGGAATCACCAAAAGAAAAAGAAAAATACAAAAAATTCTGGGAAAAATACAAAAAAATATTAACCTTAAAAGAAAGCGATTTTATCGAATACGTAAAGGAAAAAGAAGTATTATTTATAAAAGATGACATGAAAAAATTATCAAAAGGAAAAACAGATTATAGCAAATTATTAAAATACTACAAGAGAAAACTAGTAGATTTAGGAGCAATGAGGCAAATAAGTAATAGTTATATATCAGAAGGAAGATACATAAAAAAATCAAAGAGGGAACAAAATGTATGAAATAATATATAAAGATATAGAAGAAAACGAAAAATATGAAAATACAATAAAAACAGTAATAAGAAAATGTTATGAAGAAGAAAAATTATTAAATTACAATTTAATAATAACAATCACATTAACAAATCCAGAAAATATACGTGAAATTAACCAAAAATACAGAAATATAGATAAAGAAACAGATGTATTATCATTTCCAATGTTTGAAAAAGAAGAACTTACAAAAAAAATAAAGCAAAAAGAATTTCAAAATGAAGACGTTCTAGGAGATTTAGTAATATCAATAAAAAGAGTTGAAGAACAAGCAAAAGAATATGGGCATAGCTTTGAAAGAGAATTAAGCTACATGTTAGTACATGGATTTTATCATTTAATGGGATATGACCACATAGAAGAAAATGATAAAAAACAAATGAGAGAGAAAGAAGAAAAAATACTAACTGAGCTTAACATAAGGAGGAACAATGAAGCAAAAGAAAGTTAAGATACTAATAATATTATTAATAATTTTAATAATTGCAGCAGGTGCAATATTAGCTTATAAAATACAAAAGGACAAGCAAAACATAGAAACTATAGTAGAAGAGCAAGAAAGCGAGATAGTAGCACCAATTGAGGAAAAACAAATACAAATATTTAATGGAAATGATAGACCAATAGCAGTAATGATAGATAACCACAAAGACGCATGGCCACAAGCAGGGCTAAATAAAGCATATATGGTTTATGAAATTATAGTTGAAGGTGGAGAAACTAGGTTAATGGCATTATTTAAAGGAGTAGACTTAGAAAAAATAGGACCAGTAAGAAGTGCTAGGCATTATTTTATAGATTATGCAATGGAAAATGACGCAATATATGTCCATTTTGGAGAAAGCCCACAAGCTCAAAGTGATATAAAAAGATATAGTATAAATGATATAGATGGAATTGCAGAAGATGGCACAACATTTTGGAGAGTAAAAGATAAAGCTGCACCACACAATGCAGTAACAAGTACACAGAAACTATTGCAATCAGCTAAAAATAAAAAATATCTAACTACTTCAAGACAAGAAAGCGTATTAAAATATGAAACAGAAGAAGTAAATTTAGAAAATGGGCAAATAGCAAAAAGCATTACAATACCACATTCACAACTTCAAACTGTAAAATATGAATATGATGAAGAAAATAAAGTATATAAAAGATATGCAAGAAATAAAGAACAACTAGATTGGGATTCAAAAGAAATAGTAACAACTAAAAATATAATAATAACATTATGTGACAACTATACATTGCAAGATGTTGAAAATAAAGGAAGACAAGGCCTAAAAAATATAGGAACTTTTGATGGATACTATATAACAAATGGTAGGGCAATAAAAATAAAATGTATAAAACAAGCAAGAGAGCAAAAAACAATTTATCAAGACTTAGAAGGAAATGAAATAAAAGTAAATGATGGAAATACATTTGTAAACATTTGCCCAATAAATGCAAAACTACAAATTGAAGGAGGAGAAGAAAATGATAGTGTATGATACAGCTAGAAAATTAGCTTTAGAAATCAGGCAATCAGAAGAATATGAAAACTATAAAATGGCAAAACAAGCATTAAACCTAAATAATGAATTAAAAGAAAAAATAAAAGCTTTTGAAATATTGAGATATGAAACTCAATTAGAGAAAATAAAAACAGGAAAAGATGACGGAGAAAAAATGAAGCAAATGCAAGAAGAATATGCAAAACTTATAGAAGACGAAGAAGCAAAAAAATATTTTGATGCAGAGACAAAATTTAATATAATAATTGCAGATGTAAATAAAATAATTGGAGATGAAATTAAAGACGTAATGTAAATAAGTATAAAATTTGTTATATAGTAATAATGATATTAACTAACAGTAAACATAATAATTGGATTGATTTTATAACTTTTAAGATTTTAATATAAATATTAAGATTTTAAAAGGAGTAAAAATGGATTTTATAGTAGTAGTAACAATAACATTAGCACTAACAATAATTTTAAAATACATATTTAATTATAATGTAAAAAAAATAAATAGTTTAGGATCTGACAGTAAATTAGATGAAATAGCAAAAAAATATCCAAGTAATATAGAAATGTGTAAAGAATATTTAAAAAAAATAAACAATGAAAACGTAGAAGTAGAAGAAAACAAAGATACTCAAGCAAGTTTGTATATAGCTATTACAAATAAAATATCAATAGCAAATATACAAAAATCATACACAAGAATACAAACAATAGCACATGAATGTTTGCATTCTATACAAGATAGAAAAATGCTAATATTTAATTTTATATTTTCAAATATATATTTATTATATTTTATAGCAATTTGCATATTAGCAATTTTCAAAATATTACCATATAAAATGATGTTTTTGGCATTGCTAATTTTCTTGAGCTTAATTTATCAAACAGTGAGAGCATTTTTAGAAAATGATGCAATGATAAAAGCAAGATATTTGGCTAAAGATTATATGGAAGACAAAAAAATATCTAGCAAAGAAGAAATAGAAGAAATGACTCAAAAATTTGACAAAATAAATAATATAGGTATAAAATGTGTAAATTATAATTTATTTCTAAGTTCGTCAATAAAAATACTTATATTTGGCTTAATTTGTATAATTAGATAATTAAATAAAAAAAGTAGTAAGATTAATTTTACTACTTTTTACAGACTGTTGACAAAGTATATAAAAATATTTTGCTTAGTGGTCTTTTTTTTATTGTTCATTGTTGTTTAATAATAAATTTAGTATTTCTGGATATATTTTACTTGCATTAGCATTCCAGTTGTCTACAAGTCTTTTTGCTCTTTCTCTAGAACCAGCAAATGTTTTTACTTCAAATATTGTTTCATTGTTTTCTACAATTTTACACTTTACGGTGTAATTGTTTTCATTTTTTGGAATAAATTCAGCTATTATTGATGTCTCTTCTGCAATGTTTGAAAATTCTTTTTTGAAAGTGTTTTCTGCTTTTAGTTTCATTATTCCTGGTAGTACGTCTTTTGTAAGAAAATATGCATTTTTTCCGATCAGAGGTTATTCTGATTACTGGTTCTTCTTCTTTTGTGTATATACCTACTAATTTGGAGTCAATTAAGTCTGTTAATAATTGTTTAAAATAGAAGTAATTCATATTGTTTATAGAAGTGATAATTTTAAACAAGTTATCTTGGTTTATTTCGTTGTTTACAAGGCTTAATATATATAAAATCAAGACTTTGTTTTCTGCCAAAGTAGTAGTAGCATCTGAATTTGAACTCATATATAGCAACTCCTTACTTTTATTTTTTTTGATTATATCACGGAAAAAAGAAATTGTAAAGTTAAAAATGTGCCACGAGGATGCTTCTTAATAGCATATTGGTGCCATGTGGATACTTTTTAATGGACTTGGATTGAAATTAATAAAAAAATTATGCCATTTGCATTGATTTTTTAATGGCACAAAGATATTTTTATGATATATATTGAAATTAATAAAAAAATTTAATTAAGTACAATACTTAATTAAAAAGAAAGACAAACTAAATATAGCATAAATACAAAGAATATGCAATAGATAGATTTCAAAAAAATAAAAAATATTATGAAAAAAATAAAATAAAAAAGCTTAGAAAATATTAGAAAAACGATATTTTCTAAGCTTTTTGTATTTTAATTAAGTATTGTACTTAATTAAAAAGAATAAAAGATAAAAAACAAAAGAAAGAGGTCGATTTATCAATGAAAGAAAAATTAAAAAGCAAAATTAGGAACAGAGGAATAACATTAATAGCATTAGTACTAACAATCATAGTGCTATTAATCTTGGCAGGAGTAAGTATAGCAACATTAACAGGAGAAAATGGAATACTAACAAGAGCGAGTAAGGCAACAGATGAAAATAGGGCAGCAAGTGTAGAAGAAGCAGTAGATTTATGGAAAATAAATTATCAAACAAATAAATATGCAACAAGTGAAAATGTAGAAGATATAAAAGAATTAATAGAGGATTTAGTAGAGCAAAAATTATTGACAGAAGACGAAAAAGATGAAATATTAGGAAATGCAAGTAAAAATATAGAATCAAGCTATCAAATAAAAATAGGAGAAAGAATAATAAAATTTGCAAATGACAACTGGGATGGGGAAAAGAAAGTAAATGCGCCAGTATTAAAAGCAGGAATGACACCAGTATATTGGAAAGAAGATGGAACAGAAGTAAAAGAAGGCGACGAAGGCTTTGATGAAAGTGAATGGTATGAATATAAAGCAGCAGAAGGAGAGAGCGATAATAATGCAAGCAAATGGGCAAATGCAATAACAGAAGACCGGAAGTTACTGGGTATGGATACCAAGATATGAATATAAATTAACAGAAAAAGAAGAAGGAGCAGACGCAGGAAAAATAGAAGTAAAATTTATACCAACAACAGTAACAGAAGCAGATACAGACGAATATAAAGTACATCCAGCATTCAGAAATGGAAGCAGTAATAATTATAAAAATGGCGAATGGGATAGTGAAATTTCAGGAATCTGGGTAGCAAAATATGAAATGAGTATGGAAAAAAGAGATAATGAAGAATCAGAATGGAAGCCAGAAAAACTAAGTGGTAGTACTACAGATATGGATTCAGTAGGAGATAAATCAATATCAAGTACAATAAGAGCAGTAAGTAAACCAGGGATATCATCATGGAGATATATAAGTATAGGAAAATCATATGACAACAGTTATAATTACGATAGAAGTAAAGAAAGTCACTTAATGAAAAATAGTGAATGGGGAGCAGTAGCATATTTAACCCATAGTCAATATGG
>CANRPI010000005.1 GCA_947632475.1 uncultured Clostridia bacterium
TTTTGTGTAATAAATTGCATTTAATCAGTAATTAGAAGTTACTTTTTCTAAATAGATTTTTCTTTTTCAGTTCACCATTTTATAAAAATTACCAAAAAATGATATTGACTTTTAGAAAAAAATATATTAAAATAATATACATAATTACAAAGACGAGTAAGAGAAAAGTAGGTTAAAGGTTACTTACAGAGAAAATTGGCTATAAGCTGGAAGCCAATTTAAGAAAACATAACTGAAAACTAACTCTTCAAAGTTTCTAGTGAATAAGCTAGACGGCAAAGAACCGTTATCATCTTCAATCAAGTTAAAAATAGGATGGAACCGTGTTAATAAAGCACTCCTATAGAATTTTCTATGGGAGTGTATTTTTGTATATATTAAGGAGGAGATAGTATGATAAAAATTACATTAAAAGATGGTTCAAAACTAGAAGTAGAAAAAGGAACGACAATTATAGAAGTAGCAAAAAAAATAAGTGAAGGTCTAGCAAGAAACACAACCTGTGGTGAAGTAGATGGAAAAATTAAAGATTTAAGATACGAATTACAAGAAGACTGCAATTTAGTAATTCATACATTCAAAGAGGATGACTTAGAAGGGAAAAAAGCATACTGGCATACAACTTCGCACATAATGGCACAAGCAGTAAAAAGATTATTTCCAGATGTAAAATTTGCAATAGGACCATCAATAGAACAAGGATTTTATTATGATTTTGATGTAGAAAAACCATTTACTGACGAAGACAAAGCCAAAATAGAAGAAGAAATGAAAAAAATAATAAAAGAAAACATACCAATAGAAAGATTTTCTATGCCAAAAGAAGAAGCGTTTAAGCTAATGGAAGGTCAAATATACAAACAAGAATTAATTGAAGAACTTCCAGAAGGAGAAGAAATAAGTTTCTATAAACAAGGAGACTTCACAGACCTTTGTGCAGGACCACATTTAGAAAGTACAGGAAAAGTAAAAGCAGTAAAAATATTATCATCATCAGGAGCATATTGGAGAGGTAGCGAAAAAAATAAAATGTTACAAAGAATTTATGCAATATCTTTTCCAAAGGCAAGCGAACTAGAAGAATATTTACAACTATTAGAAGAAGCAAAACAAAGAGATCATAGAAAAATAGGCAAAGAACAAGAGCTATTTATGACACATGAACTAGTTGGTTCAGGACTTCCAATGTACTTACCAGATGGAGCAACTATAAGAAGAATATTAGAAAGATATATTCAAGATAAAGAATTAGCTTTAGGATATCAACATGTATATACGCCATCATTGGCAAATGTAGAATTATATAAAGTAAGTGGACATTGGGACCATTATAAAGAAGACATGTTCCCAGTAATGAAAATGGAAAATGAAGAAATGGTTCTAAGACCAATGAATTGTCCACATCACATGTTAATATACAAAAATAAAATGCGTTCATATAGAGACTTACCAATAAGAATAGGTGAACTTGCACATGACTTCAGATATGAATCAAGTGGAAGTGTATGTGGATTAGAAAGAGTACGTCAAATGTGTCAAAATGATGCACACCTATTTGTAAGACCAGATCAAATAAAAGAAGAATTTGGAAAAGTAGTAAAATTAATACTTTCAGTTTACCAAGACTTTGGATTTAAAAATTACACATTTAGATTATCATTAAGAGACAAAAATGATAAAGAAAAATACTTTGATGACGACAAAATGTGGGAAGAAGCAGAAAGTCAATTAAGAGAAATACTAACAGAATTAGGCTTGAACTTCTATGAAGCAGAAGGAGAAGCAGCATTTTATGGCCCAAAATTAGACGTTCAAATAAAAACAGCGTTAGGACATGATGTAACAGTATCAACATGTCAATTAGACTTTTTATTACCTCAAAGATTTGAACTTGAATACATAGCAGAAGATGGAAAAGCACATAGGCCAGTAGTAATTCACAGGGCAATACTAGGTTCACTAGACAGATTTATTGCATTTTTAACAGAAGAATGTAAAGGAATGTTCCCTGTATGGCTTGCACCTTTACAAGTAAAAATACTTCCAATAACAGACAACCAACATGAATACAGCTATAAAATAAGAGATGAATTAGCAAAAGTAGGAATAAGAGTAGAAGTAGATGATAGAAATGAAAAAACTGGATATAAAATTCGTGAAGCACAAATTGCAAAAATTCCATACATGCTAGTTGTAGGTCCAAAGGAAGTAGAAGAAGGAACAGTTGCAGTTCGTTCAAGAGAAGATGGAGACATAGGAACAATGACATTAGAAGAATTTAAGAAAAGGGACAATTGGGGACGTTTCTAAACTGTTCCTCTAGTATCAATTTGGGATAGATGTTTAAATTATATATCTAACATGTGTCCCAGATTGTCCCTAGAGTCACAGTTTGAGACAGTCCCAAACTGTGACTGGAGTTTTAATTGGGGACTGTCCCAGCTTGTGACTTTTATAAAAAAAGGAGAATGAAGTTATGAAATTAGGAATAGTAGGATTGCCAAATGTTGGAAAAAGTACAATGTTTAATAGCATTACAAAAGCAGGAGCAGAATGTGCAAATTACCCATTTTGCACAATAGAACCAAATGTTGGAGTTGTGCCAGTGCCAGATGAAAGATTAGATGTATTAACAAAAATGTATAATCCACAAAAAACGACACATGCAGTGGTTGAATTTGTTGATATTGCAGGTTTAGTAAAAGGAGCTAGCAAAGGTGAAGGCCTTGGAAATAAATTTTTATCACATATACGCGAAACTGATGCAATTGTTGAAGTTGTTAGATGTTTTGAAGATTCAAATATTGTTCATGTGGATGGAAGTGTAGATCCAATAAGAGACATAGAAACTATAAATTTAGAATTAATATTTGCAGATATAGAAACTGTAAATAAAAGATTAGAAAAAGCAAAAAAGAATTTAAAAGCTGATAAAAAATACCAAGAAGAAATAAATCTATTAGAAAAAATAAAACAAAGTTTAGAAAATGGCATTTCAGCTAGAAGCATAGAATTTAACGAAGATGAACAAGCTTTAGTTAAGGACATGTTTTTATTAACAACTAAGCCAATATTATATATTGCAAATGTTGCAGAAAATCAAATTGAAAATGCTGAAAATGAAGAATTAGTTTTAAAAGTTAAGCAATATGCTGCAAAAGAAAATGCAGAAGTAATACCTTTGTGCGTAAAAATAGAAGAAGAATTATCAGGATTAGATGATAACGACAAAAAAGAAATGTTAGAAGCTTTAGGTTTAGAAGAATCTGGACTAGATAAAGTAATCAAAAAAAGTTATGACTTATTAGGACTAATGTCATTTTTAACTGCAGGAGAGCCAGAAGTAAGAGCATGGACAATAAAGAAAAATACAAAAGCACCTGAAGCTGCTGGAAAAATCCATTCAGATATACAAAGAGGATTCATAAAAGCAGAAGTTGTTTCATATGATGATTTAATAAGAGAAGGTTCAATGGTTGCAGCAAAAGAAAAAGGACTTGTACGTTCAGAAGGAAAAGATTATATAATGCAAGATGGAGACATTGTTTTGTTTAAATTTAATGTATAAATAAAACAAAAATGGAAAAAATACTATAAAAATATTTTATACTAAATAACAATAATGTAATAAAAGAGAAACATTTATGTAATATAAATGTAAAATAAAAAATAAAGATATCTATTGACTAAAAAAAAAAATAAGAGTAAAATTATAATTGAAAAACAAAAGAACAAAACATTTCTGCTAGATGGTATATATTTATTTGGCAAAACAGTAAATATATTAATTATTATTTATTAAAAAGTAAAAAGCTTGCAATATAATAATTAAAGTGTTATAATAATAAAGCAGAGAAATATGTAAAGTAAGGAGAATTAATATGAAAAAAACAAATTTATTAAAATTATTTTTAACTTTATTATTGATAGGAAGTCTAATATTAGGTATGTCAAGCATATCTGTATATGCAGCAAATGAAGATGAAGAAAATGTTATTGATTATGGAAATCTTTTAGATGATGACGATGGAGATGGAGACAACGAAGCAGCAAATAATGAAGCAGGAAACACAAATAATGGATTAGTTGATGATACTAATACAAATACAAACAATAATACAAATAATAATGCAAGCATATACAATACAAATAACACAAATACAAATTTACCAGCTACAGGTATAACAGATGCTGTACCAGTTGCAATGTTAATTGTAATAGCTATAATTTCAGCATTATATGCATATAAGAAAATTAATGACTATAAAAATATTTAAAAACTAAAAAATTAAAAAGTTAAAAAATAAGGGAGTTTAGAATAAAGTTCTAAATTCCCTATTTTTATCTATAAATTTGTATCAAACCTAATAAGAAAAATAAAAAACATTATTGCTTAGCCTTCAATATAATTCTCTTAGAATTTAAATTATTACAAGTAATTAAAGTCAACTGTTTTATATCATTACTATAATTATAAATAGGCGAAACATCAGAAGCATCAACTTCATATAAATCAAAAACTATATAAACATATTTTTTATTTAAATTATCATAAATATAGATTTCATCCTCATTATTTAAAAGATTAATATTACTAAAAAACGATGAATTAGCATAATTATGTCCAGCAATACATAAATTTCCATAATTTTCAGGAAGATTTCCATATATTTTGCAAGGTGCTATTTTTAGCAAATCATCATTAAAAGATGAAAAAATAGGATAATATACTTTAATTTTAGGAATTTCAATAATACCTAAAATTTCATAATAATTTTTATTAGAATTTGCATTATAATTAGCATACAATTTGGATATGTTATAATTATCAATTAAATTATTAGAAATTTGTTCTTTTTCTTCTAGTGAAAAAATATAAAAAGCAAATGTAAAAATCATAATTAAAATTGTAAAACTAGATAAAAAAAGTTGTATTTTAAAAAAATTTTTATTTATGTTTATATTATTTTTATTAACAAATTCATAATTTAAATTTTGATTTTCATTTTTATTAAATGGTGTAAATATAATCTGATTCATAATTTTAGTTTTTACAAAAATAAAAAAAATATTATGAAAAATGTGCCATGGCTAATCAACGTCTGTCCCCAATTTGCCATTAATGGTCAATCAAAGTCTGTCCCCAATTTACCACATTTGCAAAAAAAAGATATATAATATATAATAAAGAAAAATTTAAGGAGGAATAGTTAACTGTTTGTTAACACTATTAATAATGGTAGCAGAAGTTATTATAAATAGAACAGCAAAAAAATTAAATAGAACGTTTGATTATAAGATTCCACAAAGATTAGAAGATATTATAACAGTTGGAAGTAAAGTTTTAGTTCCTTTTGGAAAGGGCGAGAAATTAGAAGAGGCTTTTGTGATTAAAATTAAGCAAAGTTCTAGTTTTGACGTTAAAGAGATTGAAAAATTAGAAGAAAATTTAAATGATAGTCAAATAATGCTTGCAAGGTGGATGGCAAAAAGATATTTTTGCAATGTTTCTGATTGTATAAATTTAATGTTAACTCCCGGAACTAGAAGTAAAACTAAAGAAAATAGAATTAAGGATAAAAAAGTTAATGTAGTAGGTTTAAAAATAGATATAGAAAGAATAGAAAATGAGATAAATGAAGGAAAAATTAAGTCTGAGAAACATATAAAAATAATAGAATTTCTTAAGGAAAATGGATATGCAACTATACCAGAAATAGAAAGAAACACACAATGTTCAAGGGCAATTGTCAATACATTAATTAAGAATGGATATTTAGAATTACAAGAAAGAATAATTGCGAGAAATCCTTTAGAATATAAGCAAATAGAAAAAACAAGTTTTCTAAAGTTTACAGATGAACAGGAAAAAGCGTATTTGCAGGTGGAAAAAAGTTTAATTAATAATGAATACAAAAGATTTTTATTATATGGAGTAACAGGTTCACGGAAAGACTGAAATATATTTGCAATTAATACAAAAAGTGATAAATGTGGGAAAAAAAGCAATTTTATTAGTTCCAGAAATATCTCTTACACCACAAATGCTAGATAGGTTTATATCAAGATTTGGGAAGGAAAAGATAGCAGTTTTACATAGTAAATTGTCAATAGGAGAAAGACATGATGAATGGGAAAAGATAAGGCAAGGAGATTCAGAAATAGTGATTGGAGCGAGGTCTGCTATTTTTGCACCAGTAAATAATTTGGGAATAGTAATAATAGATGAAGAACATGATAGCTCTTATAAATCTGAGTCAACTCCAAAGTATGATGCAAAGGAAGTTGCAAATTATTTATGTATAGAAAATAAATGTCCTTTATTACTTGGAAGTGCAACTCCTGATTTAAACACATATTATGATGCAATGCAAGAGAAAATAGAACTTCTAAAATTAACTAAGAGAGCAAATAAATCATCATTGCCACAAGTACAAGTAATAGATTTAAAACAAGAGCTGGCAAATGGAAATCGTTCAATGTTAAGTATGGATTTATATTCAAGTATTGAGGAAAATTTGAAACAAAAAAAACAGACAATATTATTCTTAAATCGTAGAGGATATTCGACTTTTGTTATGTGCAGAAATTGTGGTTATACGTTAAAATGCAAAAATTGCAATATTAGCTTAACTTATCATAGTTATGAGAAAAAAATGAAGTGCCATTATTGCGGATATGAAGAAAATTTGGTTACTAGGTGTCCTGAGTGTAATAGTGATAAAATAAGATACTTTGGAACAGGAACTCAAAAATTGGAACAAGAAATAAAAAAACAGTTTCCGCGGAGCTTCTACAATAAGAATGGATGTAGATACTGTTACAAAAAAGAATTCACATGAGCAAATATTAAATAAATTTAAAAATGAAAATATTGATATATTAATAGGAACACAAATGGTAGTAAAGGGACACCATTTCCCGAATGTAACATTAGTAGGAGTAATTACAGCAGATACTTCATTAAATATAGATGATTATAGAGCAAATGAAAGAACTTTCCAAATATTAACTCAAGTAGCTGGACGAGCTGGAAGAGAAAATTTACCAGGTAAAGTAATAATACAAACATATACACCAGAAAACTTTAGCATACAATGTGCAAGAAAACAAAATTATGAAATGTTTTATGAAACTGAAATTGCATTAAGAAAACAGTTGAAATATCCACCATTTTGCGATATAATAATGGTGAGCTTTAATTCATCAAATGAAAATGAAATAAAAATAGTTAGCAATTTTATGTACGAAAATTTAAAAGAAAATCTAAATAATTACAAAATATTTAAACCTATGCCATCACCAATAGATAAAATACAAAACAGGTTTAGATGGAGGATAATTATAAAGGGAATTATAAATAATGATACAAATGAAATATTAAACAAATGTTTAAGAAAAGCGATTGATAAAAATTGGAAAAATACTAATATTACAATAAGTGTTAATCCAAACAATATGACATAAAAATAAATATGGAAGGAGGGGTATGTTAGCAAAAGACTAACATAGATTTGAAATGGCAATAAGAAATATAAGATATGAAGGAGACGAAATATTAAAAAAGAAATCAAGAGAAGTAGAAGAAATAGATGAAAAGATTCAAATATTAATAGATGATATGATCGAAACTGTACATAAATACAATGGAGTAGGTTTAGCAGCTGTACAAGTTGGTATACTAAAAAGAGTAATAGTAATAGATCTTTATGATGATAAAGGACCAATTGTATTAATAAATCCTAAAATTTTGAAAACAAAGGGAGAACAAGAAGTTGATGAAGGATGTTTAAGTTTTCCAAATCAATTTGCAAAAGTAATAAGGCCAGCTGAAGTAGTTGTAGAATATTTAGATAGAGAAGGAAAAAAAGTAAAAGTAAAGGCAAAAGAATTACTAGCACAAGCAATTTGCCATGAGGTTGACCATTTAAATGGAGAAGTTTTTATAGATAAAATAATACCTGGAACTTTAGAATATTTGGAATCATAGCAATAAAATCTTTAAAAGGAAGGAATGATAAATTAAGTGAAAATAGTTTTTATGGGGACTCCCGACTTTGCAAGAGAAAGTTTAAAACAATTATATAATAATAACTATGAAATATTGGCAGTTGTAACAAATCCTGATAAACCAAAAGGAAGAGGAATGAAATTAATGAAATCTCCTGTAAAAGAATTTGCAGAAGAAAAGGGGTTAAAAATTTATCAACCATTAAAAGTAAGAAATAATGTAGAATTTATAGAAGAAATAAAATCACTTAAACCAGATGCAATTTGTGTTGTGGCATATGGAAAAATATTACCAAAAGAAATACTAGAAATTCCTAAATATGGCTGTATAAATGTACATGCATCTTTACTTCCAAAATATAGAGGAGCAGCACCAATTCAATGGGCAGTAATTAATGGAGAAAAAACAACTGGTGTAACGACAATGTATATGGATGAAGGAATGGACACAGGTGATATGATACTAAAACAAGAAGTAGAAATTGGAAAAGATGAAACAACAGGAGAATTATGGGATAAACTTTCCAAAATAGGTGCAAATCTTTTAGTAGAAACTTTAGAGCAAATACAAAATGGAACAGCAAAAAGAGAAAAACAAGGTGAAAATTTTTCAATGGCACCTATGTTAAACAAAGAGATAGCTCAAATTAATTGGGAAGAACAATCTGCAGAGGAAATAAGAAACTTGGTAAGAGGGCTTAATCCAATTATGGGTGCATATACAATTTTGGATAACAAAAAAATAAAATTATGGAAAATAGAAATATTAGATAAAGAAATAGAAGACAAAATTAATTATAATCAAAATATAAAAAATGGAAGTGTAATAATTGCAAATGCCAAAGAAGGACTTTATATAAAAGCCAAAGGAGGAATAATAAAAGTAATAGAACTTCAAGGAGAAAATTCTAAGAGAATGAAAAGCGAAGATTTTTTAAGGGGAAATAAAATAAATACATTGTAATCTTGACAAAAACAAAAAATTATAATTAAATAATAATAGAGATATAACAAATGAGAAAAAAGGTTGAATAGTATCCGATACTTAGGATTATTAATTTAATTCGTGCCTTAGGAAGGAATGATAGAAAATGAAATTATCTACAAAAAATCAAAATGGTATTACATTAGTTGCATTAGCAATTACAGTTGCACTATTAATAACATTAGCAACTGTTAGTATATATAGTGGAGTAGGAATAGTAAGTTCAAGTAAATTGACAACATTTACAGAACAAATGAAAATAATGCAAACAGAAATAAATAATTTATATGAAAAAAGTAAAACAGGAGAAGATGTAAATATATATGGAACACCATTAGAAAATACTGATGCTCAAATTCAAAAACATGCCAAAAGTGTATTTACATTAAGTGCTTCAGGAGTAACAGATAGTACGGGATATAAATATTTTACTGAATCAACTTTAAAGCAATTAGGAATAGAAGGGGTACAAGGAGAATTTTTTGTAAATATACAAAAAAGAAGCGTAATAAGCTATGATGGATTTCCATATAAAGGAAGAGTATATTACACAGTTTCACAATTACCAAATGGTTTATATAACATAGATTATGAAGCTTTAGACACTAATGGACCAACTTTTAGCGCAACTTCCAAACAAGTAGATAGTGAATATGAAATAACAATAGATAAAACAAGCATAAACTATAGTGGAAATGTAAAGAAATGGCAAGTAAAATATAAATTAGAAGGACAATCTTATTGGAGTGTAAGTGAAGATTTAACATTTAAAGTAAATGCTAAGGGAACTTATTATTTAAAATTGTCAAACGGAGATATAGAAACATCAGATGAAAATCAAGTAAAACTAGTAATATAAAAAAATTAATAAAAACAGTTGTAAAATTTGTAAAAAATTGATATACTTATGATATAAAATTTAAGTATATCAATTTTTGATATAGAAGGAGGAATAAAAATGAATGAAGAAAATAAAGAAATGGTGGAATTACAAGAGGAAATAAAAACAGAAAACGAAGGAATACAAATATCAAACGATGTAGTAGCAGTAATAGCAGGGGTAGCAGTATCAGAAGTACCAGGAGTAGCAGGAATGGTAGGAGGATTTGCAGGAGGAATATCAGAAGTACTTAGTGGAAAGAAAAATTTAGCAAAAGGAATAAAAGTAGAAGTAACACAAACAGAAGCAAAAATAGATGTAAACATAATTGTAGAATATGGAACAAGAATACCAGATGTAGCATTTGAAATACAAAACAGAGTAAAAAAGGCAGTTGAAAGCATGACAGGACTAAAAGTAGAAGTTGTAAATGTCCATGTTCAAGGAGTAAACACAGATATAGTAAAGGAAAATGAAGAAGATAGAAATTCAGAAGAAGTTAAAGAAGAAAACAACTAACATAAAGTAAAAACACAATAAAAAGGAGAAGTAAAAAATGAAATTTTTAGAAAAATTAACATTAAATATATACTCTACAATAATGTTAGTAATATCAATAATATTATGTTTATTAGTGTTTGGCTGGTTAGACGTTGAAATAATTGGAGGTTTTATAGAAAAAATGATAGCTGGAGAGACATCAGGAGCAATACTACTTGGATTAAGTGTTATATTTATATTACTTTCAATAAAATGCATATTTTTCGATTCAGATTCTAAAGAAACATCAAAAGAAACTCAAGGAGTTCTATTAGAAAATGAAAATGGAAAATTAATGATATCAAAAGAGACAATAGAAAACCTAGTAAATTCCGTAGCATTAAATTTTCAAAGTGCTGAAGATGTAAAAACTAGAGTAGAGTTAGACAGACAAAATAACGTAAAAGTAAATGTGAACTTAATAGTAAGTTCAGAAGCAATAATAAAAGACTTATCTGCAAATTTACAAACAAAAATAAAAGAAAAAATTATGAAAGCGACAGAACTAGAAGTAAAAGAAGTAAATATAAGTGTAAAAAAAGTTGCACAAAAACCATCAGATATATAAACAAAAGAAATGAAGATAAATAAAAACAGCAAAGTAGAAAGGAATGAAAATATATGAATGGGTTTAAAGAATTTTTGAGTCAATATAAAGGAGCAATAATTGGTATAATCATAGCCATATTAATATTAATAACAAGACTTCATGACTTAATACTAGCAATAGTAGTATTAGTTTTAGGAGCATTTATAGGAAATTATGTGCAACAAAATAAAGAAGATGTAAAATCAAAATTAAAAGGATTTATTGATAAAATGTAAATACAAATTCAGCATAAATGTGGTATATGAAAGGGGAAAAAATGAATAGGTCAGCAATAAGGGAGCAAGCATTTAAACTTATATATAGCTTACAAATACAAAAAGTAGAGAATTTACAAGAACAAATAGATTTATTTATAGAGAGCAACGAAATTAAGCAAGAAGATGCAATAAATTATATAAAAGATGCAGTACTTGGAATTGAAGAAAACAAAAAAGAAATAGTTGCCCAAATAGAAAAAAACTTAAAATCAGACTGGAAAATAGAAAGAATATCTAAAATAGACTTATCAATATTAAAACTTGCGATATATGAAATAAAATACAAAGAGATACCATATAAAGTAGTTATAAACGAAGCGGTAGAACTAGCAAAAAAATATGGAGAAGATACATCAAAAGTATTTGTAAACGGAGTTTTAGCAAGTATTGTAAATGCATAAAGAAAGGAGATACATATATTATAAATATGTAAAAAAGAAAATGGAATATGCCAATTTAGCTGTAACAGTATCAGACTTAAACAAATACATAAAAGACAAAATATCAGAAGATGAAGCTTTAAGCAATGTAATAGTAAAAGGAGAAATCTCAAACTTCAAAAATCATTATACAGGACATATGTATTTTACACTAAAAGATGAAAAATCTTTAATAAAATGCATAATGTTTAAAACATATGCTGAAAAATTAACTTTCATGCCAAAAGATGGCATGAAAGTTATGGTGTTTGGGGGAGTTTCAGTTTTTGAAAGAGATGGAATATATCAAATATATGTAAGAGCAATGCAAGAAGACGGACTTGGAGACCTATATACAAAATATCAAGAATTAAAAAACAGATTAGAAAAAGAAGGACTATTTGATGAAACACACAAAAAGAAAATCCCAGTAATGCCAAAAGTAATAGGTGTACTAACCTCAAAAACAGGTTCTGTAATAAGAGATATTATAAATGTATCAACTAGAAGAAATCCAAATGTATACATAAAACTACTGCCAGTACCAGTTCAAGGAGAAGGTGCGGCAGAAAAGATAGCAGATGGAATACATTACATGAACAAAAATAAGTTAGCAGACGTATTAATTTTAGCAAGAGGTCGGGGGAAGTATAGAAGATTTATGGCCATTTAATGAAGAAATAGTTGCACAAAGTATATATCATTCAGAAATACCAATTATTTCAGCAGTAGGACATGAAACAGACTTTACAATAGCAGACTTTGTTGCAGACTTAAGAGCACCAACTCCATCAGCTGCAGCAGAACTTGCTGTTCCAGACATTTATGAATTAAATAAAAAAATAATAACAAACCAAGAAAGACTAAGACAAGCACTAATAAAAAAAGTAGAAATAATGAAATTGAGATATGAAAAATGCATGTCAAGTTCAGTATTTAGAGAACCAACTAGAAAAATAAATGAAAACTATATAAAAATAGATAATTACATAAAACATATGGAAAACTTAGTAAAAATAAAACAAGAAAAGTATAAAGCAAATTACACACAATTAGTTGCAAAACTAGATGCATATAGTCCATTAAAAACCCTATATAGAGGATATTCAATAGTTGAAAAAGACGGAAAAATTATAAAAAGCAAACAAGATTTAAAGCAAGGAGACAATATAGAAATAAGATTAGCAGATGGAAAAAAATCAGCACAAATAAACTAATTATTATAAATTTAAGGTAAGAATTCTACAATTCTTTTATCAACAATTTATTTCTAAGAAAGGAAAAATTAAAAATGAGTAAAAATAGTAATTTTGAAGAACAAATGCAAAAACTAGAAGAAATAGTTGCAGAATTAGAAAAAGGAGAGTTAAACTTAGACGATTCAGTCGCTAAATTTGAAGAAGGAATAAAAATATCAAAAGAATGTAACAAAACATTACAAGAAGCAGAAAAGAAAATAAACATATTAGTAAGCAAAGATGGAGAAATGGCAGAAGAACCATTTACTACAGAGGAATAAGTAGGAGGAAAAAGCAGAACAATGAACAATTTCATGGGATTTATACAAAACAAATTCATATATGTACCAGTTTTACTGTGGTTTGGAATACAACTTTTTAAATTAATATATGACTTAGTAACAACAAAGAAATTTAACTTTAAAAGAATACTTGGAGCAGGAGGAATGCCAAGTTCTCATTCAGCAGTAGTTACAGGACTAGCAACTCTAATAGGAAAATATGAAGGAGTAGATACACCAATATTTGCATTATCAGTAATAGTAGCATTTGTAGTAATGTATGATGCATGTGGAGTAAGAAGAGCAGCTGGAAAACAAGCAGCCTTATTAAATAAATTAATAGAAACACCTGGTTTAACAGGAATGCAAGTATCTGAAAAACTAGTTGAAGTTTTAGGTCATACTCCAGTACAAGTATTTGTAGGAGCACTAATAGGACTAATAGCAGGATTAGTATTTTAAGTAAGTACATAAAAAATTTTAAGTGTATAACATAAAAACTACACTTTACGCCAAATATAATGGCAGAATGGAGGGTAAAATGACAGATATAGAAATTGCAAGAAATACAAAATTAGAAAAAATAGAAGAAATAGCAAAAAAGGTAGAAATTAATGAAGAAGAACTAGAACTATATGGAAAATACAAAGCAAAAATTTCAAACAATGCATATACAGTAAGAAAAGAAAAGAAAAATGGAAAATTAGTATTAGTAACAGCAATAAATCCAACTCCACTAGGAGAAGGAAAAACAACTATATCAATTGCAGTAGCAGATGGTTTAAGAAAAATAGGTAAAAAATCTATACTAGCTTTAAGAGAACCATCATTAGGACCAGTATTTGGAATAAAAGGTGGAGCAACAGGTGGAGGGAAAGTTCAAATAGCACCTATGGAAGAAATAAACCTTCATTTTACAGGAGACATACATGCAATAACAGCTGCAAACAATTTACTCTCAGCAATGATAGATAACCATATATATTTTGGAAACGAACTTCAATTTGAAAAAGTATTATGGAAAAGATGCCTAGATTTAAATGATAGGCAACTAAGAGTAGTAAATACAGGGTTATCTGGAGAAAAAAACATAAGTCCAAGGCAAGACAAATTTGACATAACAGTAGCATCAGAAATAATGGCAATTTTATGCTTAGCAGAAGACTTAGAAGACTTAAAAGAAAAACTAGGAAACATATTAATTGGAATTGATAAGCAAGGAAATCCAATATATTGTAGACAATTAAAAGCACAAGGTGCAATGACAGTACTTTTAAAAGATGCAATAAAACCAAATTTAGTACAAACTTTAGAGCATACTCCAGCAATTGTTCATGGAGGGCCATTTGCAAATATTGCACATGGATGTAATAGTATAATAGCAACTAAAATGGCATTAAAATTAGGTGATTATGTAATTACAGAAGCAGGATTTGGTGCAGACTTAGGTGCAGAAAAATTCTTAGATATAAAATGCAGAAAAGCAAACTTAAAGCCTGATGCAGTAGTAATAGTAGCAACAATAAAAGCAATAAAATATCATGGTGGAGTAGCAAAAGAAGACATACAACAAGAAAACTTGCAAGGAATAGAAAATGGAATTGAAAATTTATACAGACATATAGATAATTTAAAAAACAAATTCGGATTAAATGTAGTAGTAGCATTAAATAAATACAATACTGATACATCAGCAGAAATAGAGCTAGTAGAAGAAAAGCTAAAAGAAAAGCACATACCTATGAGCTTAGTAGAAGGTTGGGCAAAAGGAGGAGAAGGTGCAGTAGACATAGCAAATAAAATAGTTGAGTTAACAAATAAAGAAAACAATAATTTCAAATATATATATGAATTAGAAGATTCTATAAAACAAAAAATAGAAAAAGTTGCAAAAAACATATATGGAGCTAAAGAGGTTGAATATTCTGAAGAAGCTATTTCAGAAATAGAAACTATTGAAAAAATGGGTTATGGAAAACTTCCAATATGTATAGCAAAAACTCAATATTCATTTTCAGACGATAGCAAAAACTTAGAATGTAAAGGAGATTACAATATACATATAAGAAATGTAGAAATAAAAGCTGGGGCAGGGTTTATAGTAGTTTTAGCAGGAAAAATAATGACAATGCCAGGACTTCCAAAAGTACCAGCAGCAGAAGCAATAGATATAGATGAAAATGGAGAAATAGTAGGAATATTCTAATATAATTCAAATAAATTAAAAACTAGTTT
Source organism: uncultured Clostridia bacterium (assembly GCA_947632475.1). GTDB lineage: Bacteria > Bacillota > Clostridia > TANB77 > CAG-508 > CAG-269. Next base: position 15,456 of record CANRPI010000005.1, read on the forward strand.
AAAATTACATGAAGAGAGGAAGAATAAAATGAATGATAAAATAGTAATAAAAGGTGCAAAAGAACACAACTTAAAAAACATAAGTTTAGAAATTCCGAGAGATAAACTAGTAGTAATAACAGGACTTTCAGGTTCTGGCAAATCAAGTTTAGCATTTGATACATTATATGCAGAAGGTCAAAGAAGATATGTTGAAAGTCTATCATCATATGCAAGACAATTTTTAGGTTTAATGGAAAAGCCAGATGTAGAAAGAATAGATGGACTATCACCAGCAATATCAATAGACCAAAAAACAACCTCAAAAAATCCACGTTCAACTGTTGGAACAGTTACAGAAATATATGATTATATACGTTTATTATATGCAAGAATAGGAGTACCATACTGTCCAAATTGTCACACAAAAATAGAAAAACAAAGTATAGACCAAATAATAGACAATATAATGAGTTTAGAAGAAGGAACAAAGATACAAATTTTAGCACCTGTAGTAAGATCAAGAAAAGGTGAATTTGTAAAACAATTAGAAGGCTATCAAAAAGAAGGATTTGTAAGAGCAAGAATAGATGGAGAAATTTATGAACTTTCAGATGAAATAAAACTAGAAAAAAATAAAAAACATGAAATAGAACTAGTAGTAGATAGATTAGTAATAAAACCAGAAATAATAAGCAGACTAACAGAATCAGTTGAAGTAGCTCTAAAACACGCAGAAAATATGGTATTAGTTGATATAGTTGGAAAAAAGCCAGTATTATATAGTTGCAATTATGCTTGTCCTATATGTGGTTTTAGTTTCCCAGAACTTACACCAAGAATGTTTTCATTTAACAATCCATTTGGAGCATGTGAAGTATGCACAGGAATTGGATATTTAATGAAAATGGATGAAGACTTAATTATTCCAGACAAAAACAAAACATTATATGATGGAGTAAAAGCATTTGGCTCAAGTACAATGAAAAGAGGAGACACCATGGCAAAAATGTACTTTGAGAGCATAGGAAAACATTATGGAGTAGATATAAAAAATAAAAAAATAAAAGACCTTCCAAGAAGCTTTTTAGAAAAAATCTTATATGGAACAGGAGAAGAAAAAATAGACTTTGAATATACATCTAGTGCAGGAACAAGAAGATTTACAGCACCATTTGAAGGAGTTTTACCAACATTAGATAGACGTTATAGAGAAACAAAATCTCAAGGAATGAGAAGCTTTTATGAAATGTATATGACAAATTCTCATTGTTATGCTTGCAATGGAGCAAGGCTAAAACCAGAAATTCTATCTATAAAAGTAGGAGAAAAAAATATAAATGAACTAACAACTGAGATGTCAATAAGAAACATAAAACAATATTTAAATAACTTAGAACTAAATAAAACAGAAGCAATGATATCTGAACTAATATTAAAAGAAATAGACCAAAGATTACAATTTTTAATAGATGTAGGGTTAGATTATTTAACATTATCAAGAAGTGCAGGAACTTTATCAGGAGGAGAAGCCCAAAGAATAAGGCTTGCAACTCAAATAGGTTCAGGACTAACAGGAGTTTTATACATTTTAGATGAACCAAGTATAGGATTACATCAAAGAGACAATGACAAACTACTTGCAACCTTAAAAAAATTAAGAGACTTAGGAAATACCTTATTAGTTGTAGAACATGATGAAGACACAATGTATGCTGCAGATCAAATAATAGACATAGGTCCAGGAGCAGGAACTCATGGTGGATATGTAATGGCACAGCGGAACAGCAGAAGAAATTAAACAAGTAGAAAACTCAGTTACGGGACAATATTTAAGTGGAAGAAAGCAAATACCAGTTCCAAAAACAAGAAGAAAACATAGCAAAAACAAAGTAATAGAAGTACAAAGAGCAACCGAAAATAATTTAAAAGACATAAGTGTAAAATTCCCATTAGGAGTATTTACATGTGTAACAGGAGTTTCAGGTTCACGGAAAATCAACTTTAGTAAATGAAGTATTATACAAAACAATAGCAAAAGAAATTAATAGAGCAAATGAAAAGCCAGGAAAATGCAAAGCAGTAAAAGGAATAGAAAATATAGACAAAATAATAAACATAGACCAATCACCAATAGGAAGAACACCACGTTCAAATCCAGCAACTTACACAGGAGTATTTGATTTAATACGTGACATATTTGCAATGACAGAAGAAGCAAAACTACGTGGATATGAAAAAGGAAGATTCAGCTTTAACGTATCAGGTGGAAGATGTGAAAGTTGTGGAGGAGATGGAGTTCATAAAATAGAAATGCACTTCTTACCAGACATATATGTACCATGTGAAGTTTGTAAAGGAAAAAGATACAATAGAGAAACATTAGAAGTAAAATATAAGGGAAAAAGCATAGCAGATGTATTAGACATGACAGTAGAAGAAGCCCTAGAGTTTTTTGACAAAATACCAAAAATAAAACAAAAAATACAAACATTATATGATGTAGGATTAGGATATATAAAATTAGGACAACCATCAACTACACTATCTGGAGGAGAAGCACAAAGAGTAAAACTAGCAACAGAATTGTCAAAAAGGCCAACTGGAAAAACATTATATATTTTAGACGAACCAACAACTGGACTTCATATAGCAGATGTTCATAAACTAGTAAATATTTTACAAAGATTAGTTGATACAGGAAACACAATAATAGTAATAGAGCATAACTTAGACCTAATAAAAACATGTGACTACATAATAGACTTAGGTCCAGAAGGTGGAGACTTTGGAGGAGAAGTAGTTGCAGTTGGTACACCAGAGCAAATTTGTAAAAATGAAAGAAGTTATACAGGAAAGTTCTTAAAGAAATATTGCGAAAGAGAATAATTTATAAGGAGTAAATTATGGAAGAAAAAGAATATAAGAAAAATGAAGAAAATAAACAACAAGAAGAAGTAGTAGTAGAAACAAGAACTTTAGAACAATTGCTAGAAGACTTAAGAAAAGAAAAAAATTGGACATATATGCATATAGTAGAAAACTTATACAAAATAGGTGTAACTACTGATGAAAAAACAGTAAAAAAATGGGAAATAGGCTTGGTATATCCAGATATAGATATGATATATAAGTTAAGTGAACTATATATGGTTTCTAGTGAAAACTTTATTATGGCCAAAACAAATAGCTATAACAATGGTATGCAGTCTGTTCATATGACTTTTATAAAATATTTTTGTTATATAACAGGGCTTTCTTTTAAAGTAGCATATTTTTTAATATATGCATTTCTTGGGTTTGGTTTAATATATGCATTTCTTTTTTTCCTAAGTTGTGCAGACATGTTTATGCAGTCTAGACCACATTAAAGATTAGTAAAAAATCAATCGAAAATAAAAATTTAAATTAAAAAAACAAAAAACTCATAGAAATTCATAAAAACTCTTGCAAATAATGTAAAATTATGGTAAACTACAATAGTAATTACATAATGCTATTGTAGTTTTCTTTAAATTTAAATATAAAAAATCAATTAAAATAAAATTTATTAAAATCTAAAATTATTAAAAATTCAAATTTCCAAAAAATAAAAAGCAAGTAAAAATAATATACAAAACCTCTTGAAATTTTAGCAAAATTAATATATGATAACAAAAGTATGAGGTGAAGAAATAAATATGAAATCAAATTGGTTCAAATATGTATTTATTATATTTATAATCATAATACTAACATTTTCAATATACAAAATAAAAGAACAAGAAAGTGAAGAATTACAAGAAGAAAATAATAACCCAATAAATAATGAAATTCAAATAAAAGAAATAAAACTTGCCATAGCACAATTAGACACAATAAATCCAATTTTAAGTAATAATAAAAACGTACAAGAAATTACAAAATTAATATATGATCCATTAGTTACCTTAACAGCAGACTATAAAGCAGAGCCATGTTTAGCAACTGAATGGGCGAAGCAAGCAGACAATTCATACCTAATAAAACTCAGGGAAAACGTAAAATGGTCAGACGGGCAAAGATTTACAGCACAAGATGTAATGTTCACAATAGATAGATTAAAATACAATCCAACCATATATTCAAGTAATGTTCAAGCAGTAACATCAGTAGAAATAACCGACGATTATACAATAAAAATTAATTTAGACCACGAAGTTCCATTTTTTGAATACAATCTAACATTTCCAATATTATCTAAAGACTATTATGAAGGAGAAGATTTTGTAACCACATCTAAAAATGTAAATCCAACAGGAACAGGAAAATACAAAATCACTCAAGTAGAATCATCAGCTATAACTTTAGAAAAAAACACAAATTGGTGGAATAAAGAGCAAGATTTAAAAATAGAAAAAATAACAATAAACTTATATTCATCAATAGCAGAACTATATAATAGCTTTAAAAGTGGGGGAATAGATTTAATATCAACCACAAATCAAAACTTACAAGACTATATTGGAACAATAGGATATAGTTCAAAAGAAATAAAAGGAAGAGAACATACATTTTTAGCATTAAATATGCAAAATACATTTTTAGCAAGGCAAGAAATAAGAAAAGCAATATCATATTCAATTGATAAAGAAAATATAGTATCAAATGTACTAGGTGGAAAATACTACACAAGCAGTTTTCCTTTAGATTATGGGAATTGGTTAGCTGCAACACAAGATGCAAGTGCTGGATATAATACAGAGCAAGCAAAGCAAATTCTAGCAGAAAATGGATGGAATTACAGAAATGGATTTTGGCAAAAAACAGAAAATTACAAAACTCAAAAGTTAGCATTAAATATTTTAGTTAAAGCAAATGATGTATCAAAAGTGCAAGTAGCAGAAAATATAAAAAATCAATTAACATCACAAGGAATAGTAGTAAATGTAATACAAGCACAAGAAGCAGATTATACAAATAGAATAAACTCTAGAAATTATGATATTGCATTATGTTCAATAACTTTATCGCCAAGTCCAAATATGGAAACCTTTTTTGGTGCTGGAAACTTAGCAAATTACTCAAATGAAGAAGTAACAAATATACTAAATGAAGTAAAAAACACAAACGATGAAAATATACTAAAAGAAAAATATCAAAGATTATCTGAAATATATAAAACTGATGCACCATATATAAGTTTATTTTCAAATAAATATATAGTAGCTTATAATTCAGAACTAGTCGGAGATATAACGCCAAATTGGTTTTATCAATATTATGGAATACAAAATTGGTACAAATAATATTTATAAAAAAATGAGAAAAGTGCGATTTATCAAGTAAAAAAAGTTGAACAAAAACAAAAAAGTAAAAAAAATAAAAAAATTCTTGACAAAACAAAAATTTGGTGTATAATGTATTTACCAAACAAAAGTTCAAGAAAATAAGGAGGAAAAAATAATGACAGAAAATACAGAAAAAAAGAAAGCATTAGAAATGGCAATGAACCAAATAGAAAAGCAATTTGGAAAAGGGTCAGTAATGAAATTAGGAGAATTCAAAGCAATGGAAATAGAAGCCATACCTACAGGAGCATTAAGCTTAGATATGGCATTAGGAATAGGTGGAGTGCCAAGAGGTAGAATTGTAGAAATATATGGACCTGAGTCTTCAGGAAAAACAACTTTAGCATTACATGTAGTTGCAGAAGCACAAAAAGCAGGAGGAGAAGCAGCATTTATTGATGCAGAGCATGCATTAGATCCAGTATATGCAAAAAAACTTGGAGTAGATATTGATAACTTAATAGTTTCACAGCCTGATACTGGAGAACAAGCATTAGAAATAACAGAGAATTTAATAAGAAGTGGAGCATTAGATGTAATAGTAGTAGACTCAGTAGCAGCACTAGTACCAAAAGCTGAAATAGATGGAGACATGGGAGATTCACACATGGGATTACAAGCAAGACTTATGTCTCAAGCACTAAGAAAACTAGCAGGAGCAATAAATAAAACAAAAACAGTTTTAATATTCATAAATCAATTAAGAGAAAAAATAGGAGTAATGTTTGGAAATCCTGAAACAACTACAGGAGGAAGAGCATTGAAATTTTATGCATCTGTAAGAATGGATATAAGAAAAACAGAAAACATAAAACAAGATGGAGAATTTAAAGGAAGTCGTGCAAGAGTTAAAATAGTAAAAAATAAAGTAGCCCCTCCATTTAGAGAAGCAGAATTTGATATAGTATATGGAGAAGGAATATCAAAGGCTGGCAACATTTTAGATATGGCTGTAAATTTAGATATAATAGAAAAAGCAGGTTCATGGTTTAGCTATAATGGTGAAAGAATAGGACAAGGAAGAGAAAATGTAAAAAAATACTTAACAGAAAATCCAAAAGTATTAGAAGAAGTAGAAGGAAAAGTAAGAGAAAATTTTGCAAAAGCATTTGAACAAAGTCTTGGAGAAGAACCATTAGCATCAGAAAATGACAATGAAGACGACATAGATGATGAAGAATAAAATTATTAAAGACTATTTAAGATATATCTTAAATAGTCTTTAATAATTTTAAAGTAATCCCCCAATATAACTAGGGGATAAGTATAATGCAATTTAATGAGTTAAATTATTACATTACTCATAATTTTGAGCAATAATATTTCTTATGTAATTTTCAGGAATATACATACCAGTAGTATCAACCATATACCAGTTCCATTCATACACTAAATCACTAGCAATTAAATATGAAGTAGGAAAATTACCTTCATAAAAAACTTTTTTTTGAAGATAGAAACTTGAAAATCTTCTCAATGAATCAATATCAAATTCAAATGGCATAGATACTATATGCATATTGGTGTGAATATCTAACATTATATTTTTAGAACTATCTTCCCAAATAAAAAAATTTTTATTTGAAGGATATGTTAAAAGTAAATGTTTTTTTAGACGAGTTATTATATGCATAAGTTCATGAGTTTCATTTAAATTCATTTGAGAGATAGAATTTATGTGCTTATATGGAACAATTAGTAAATGACTATTTATAATTTCATCATTAGCATATGTTACATAAAAGCTTTTGCCTTCATATAAAACATTACTATTATTGTTTAAACAAAAGTTACATTTTTTTTCATTTTTTAAAGAATCAACTTTAAAGCCGATATCAGCATTATATTTACTAACAATTTTATCAAATTGTTGGGAAATATTATCAGTAACATTGATGTAATCTACAAAATCAGCATCAATTTTGAAGTTAGTTGCAATGATTGGAATAACGCTGCTTGTAAATTCACTAGGCATTTTGCAAGAAATTGCTATTACACTTTTGTTGTTGAGTAATACTTCAAAGACTTTACTATTTGTTAGAGTTTGCTTTGTAAATGTTACAGCACCTGTATACTGTAGTTCTTTTGAAAGCAGTTGCTGGAAATTTTGATTGTCTGTCCTTATTGAGAACAAATACCGAGTATGCTTCATAAGAAATTACCTCATTCTTTCTATAATTTTATATTTGAATTATAGCACAGGTATAAATTAATGTAAATAAAATTTTGATTTTTATGCAAAAAAGGTGTATAATTAAAGTTAAGCTATTTGTAGCAGTTTGTTTGGTTTTCTTCTAATTAAGCAGGAGGATGAATATGATAAATAAAATGTTACTTGTATGTATTGGATTATTAATAGTTATGATGTACTCAAATTACAAAAAGAGTACTGAAACAAAAATAAAAGGGATTTTGTTTACAGGAGGAATAATATATGCCTTGGTTATTATTATTTCCTTAAAATATCCTATACTTATACTTGCTTTCTGGGCAAGTTGTTTTACAGGGGTATTGCTTTTGGCAGAAAGTAGTACTCACTACTACAAACATTAACAAATAAACAAGAAAATCAAACAAACAAATAAAAAAGAGGTGTTATTAATAAACACCTCTTTTATAATAAAATTAAATACTTTTAGTAATAAAAAACAAGATATATTATCTATATATATTATAATCAATATCAGGAAAAACACAGTCTTTTTCTGAAATGCTTTTTAAAAATTCTTCATCAATATTATCTTCCTTAATTTGATAATACAATTTTGTAAATCTTCCAATATGGTCTTTAATTCTTTTTTTGGCATAATCAACCATAGTTCCATTTGTAATAATAAATAGCCAATCACTACTTTGAGCTAGAAGAAGTTCTCTAGCACATTGATTTAAAGCCTCTTTTTTTAGTCCAGTACTATTTGGGAAAAGCATAGCTAGCTCACACATTCTGTCTCCAGCTACATGTAGATGTCTATGAACATAGTCATTAGAGTGATTAAGCCATACTTCACTATATCCATTTGCACCCCAACTAGATCTACAAGGTGAAGCTATTTGCATATTTGGATATTTATCTATAAATTCAGATGGAGTAATTAATTCAAAGCTACAGTCATCATAATATATTTTTTTAAATAAAATATAAAGCCAGTAAGGACCTTCATACCACCAGTGACCATAAAGTTCAGCATCATAAGGACATAAAATAAATGGGGGAGTGTCCATGTGTGTAGCTAAATGATTTATTTGAGCAGTTCTGCAATCTAGGAAATGACCAGCTTGCTTTTCGGCAGAATCTTTTGCCCATTGAATATTATAGTAATCTTTAAATTCAGATTTTCCAGTAATTCTATGATATTTTATTCCAGTATGCACTCTAACACCATTATGAGCAATATATGGTTTAATGTAATCATAGTCAGCATCATAACCAATATCTCTGTAAAGTTCTCTGTAATTAAAATCACCAGGATATCCATTAATTGAACTCCAAACTTGCCTAGATGATTCCATATCACGTCCAAATGCTATAACTCCTTCAGGAGAAACAATTGGAGCATATGTACCATAAATTGGAGTAGGGTCTGCATATAAAATACCATGTGATTCAGTAATTATATAATCAATTCCAAATTCTTTTAAATATTTATCCGCTTCTGGAACATATCCACATTCTGGAAGCCATATTCCACGTGGCTTTCTTCCAAAATATCTTTCATATGTTTGAACCCCAACTGCAATTTGAGCCTTAACAGTTTTTTCATTTACATATAAAATAGGAAAATAGCCATGTGTAGCACCACATGTTATTATTTCTAAAACACCTATGTCTTGGAAATGTTTAAAAGCTTCAATTAAATTGCATTTATATACGTCTTTAAATAAATGTAGGTCATTTGTATATCTATCTAAATAATAATGAGAAAGTTTATTTAATCTTTCATCATAAGCAGTTCTTTTGATTTCTTTTTGAGAAAGTTCTATAAGTTTATTTAGATAATTTATGTATTTTTTTTGTAAAAGTTTATTGTCTAACATAGAAAGTAAAGGAGGAGTCATAGACATGGTAATTCTAAATTTAACTCCTTCATCAACTAATTTTTGAAAATTTATAAGTAAAGGTATATATGTTTCTGAAATTGCTTCATATAACCAAGATTCTTCTAAATAATCGTCACTTTCTGGATGATGAATAAATGGAAGGTGAGCGTGTAGTACGAAACTTACGTATCCTTTTTTTGTTTGCATTGTAAAATCTCCTTTGTATAATTATTTGTCCAATTAATATTACATAAATCTTGAAGATAAACTATTAGATGATGGATTTCCAGATGATGGGTTAGATAAGTCATATAATTTATTTATATCTTCTTGATAAAGTTCTTTATATAATTCATATAATCCATTTATTTCATCTATATTATAAAGTTTGCTTAATGTTTGTAAGAAATTTATTGATGCAATGTCTTTTGAGGTTTGTTCTCCTGTTTTTACGTTTCTAAAGTGTACTATTTTTTGATTTTTGTCAAATAAAATTCTATTGTTTGGAGATTCAATTTTATTTGATGTTGATATATATATATAATTTTCTGCTATTTTTTCACTTCTTTCAATAGGACGTCTGCCAAGTTCGATTGTATAGTCACATTTGGCATCTGCTACATGTAAATACCAACTATTTGCAAAGTCATTAATTTCTACTTCAAAACTATATCCAATTGTAGTGTTATGAACTATTAATACAGGTTTGGTTTTATAAAAAAAGTCAGCTCCATATTTTTTTTCTAAATTTTGCCTATCTTTATCAGCTATGTCCCAATAAATAAATAGGTTTGTAGGAGTTTGTGCTAAAATTTTTACTACTGTTTGGTTATATCTATATGGTAAATCATAATATTCTACTATTTCTACTTTTTTTGTTGCTGCAGCTTTTGTACTTTTGGTTGCTTTTTTTGTTGTAGTTTTCTTTTTATTTGTGCTTGTTTCTTTTTTTATAGAAGGCTTTGTTTTTTTAGTAGTAGATGTTTTAGCTTTTTTAGTATCTAAAACTTTTTTGCTTTTTGCAGTAGAGTTTTTTGCTTTTTTGGCAGTAGTAGATTCAGTTGAAGCTTTTTTATTTTTAGCAGCAGATGTTTTAGTTTTTTTAGAATCTGTAGATTTAGTTGATGCTTTTTTAGTATTTACAGTTTTCTTACTTTCAGCAGAAGTGGAATTTTTAGCCTTTTTTGCATCAGTAGCTTTAGATATAGTAGATTTACTACCTTTTTTAGCAGTTGTTTTTGTAGCTTTTGTTTTAGTTGGTGTTTTTTTTGCAACTTTGCTAGATTTAGTTGATATTTTTTCATTTTCATTTTCTGATTCTTTTGTTTTTCTTGGCATTATAAATCCTCCTATGTGATCTCATTTATTTATTATATATATTATACCAAATATTAAATAAATTCAAGTAAAATTAAATAAAAATATAAATAAATTTTTTAAATTTGGTTATATTAAAATTATGAAAATTTTTAAACCAGAAAGTATATATTACGAAAAACAAATTTTAGATTATCCATTAGGTAAAGAATTAATGGAAAAATACAAAGATGTTCCTAAAATAGAAATAGAAAATCATAATAACATAGAAGAAATGAGAAAAAAAGAAAACAAAGAATTTGCAAATATGAAAAGAAATTTAATAATAGGAACCAGAAAAACACATAAATTTGTAGAAAACCATAAAACATCAGATTATTTAGTACCATACACATCTTCAGGGTGCACAGCTGCATGTATGTATTGTTATTTAGTGTGTAACTATAATAAATGTGCCTATTTGAGATTGTTTGTAAATAGGGAGCAAATGCTAGAGAAAATAATAAAAACAGCTAATAAAGCTGAAAAAGAATTAACATTTGAAATAGGTAGCAATAGTGATTTAATCTTAGAAAATACAATTACTAATAATTTAGTTTGGACAATAGAAAATTTCAAAGATACAAATAAAGGATTTTTAACATTTCCAACCAAATTTGATATGGTAGATAGTATTTTGCCTTTAGACCATAAAGGAAAAGTAACAATAAGAATGAGTGTAAATCCAGAAGAAATAATAAACAGAGTAGAATTTGGGACCTCAAGATTACAAGGAAGAATTGAAGCAATAAATAAGCTTAAAGAGGCAGGATATAAAGTAGGAATATTAATAGCACCAGTAATATTAGTAGATAATTGGAAGGAACTATATTTAGAGTTAATAAAAAAATTAAGTAATGAATTATCTCAAAAAGTTAAAAAAGATGCTTTTTTTGAAATTATATTTATGACATATAGTTTTGTTCATACTAAAATAAATGAGGAAGCATTTCCAAATGCAATAAACTTATATAATAAAGAATTAATGACAGGCAGAGGAAAAGGAAAATATATGTATAAAAGCGATATAAGAAAAGAAGGTGAAATATTTTTAAGAGAGCAAATGCATAAATATTTTCCAAATAATACAATAGAATATATAGTTTAGACCAATTTTTTTCAAAAAAATATTGTAAAAAAAATAAAACTTGGTATAATATATGGTAAATAATATTTATAAGTAATAAAACCAAAAATTACAAGCTTATTTTTAGAAAGGAATGAAAAATATGATAAAAAAAGTAGGAATATTAGCAAATGGTGGAGACGTATCTGGATTTAATGCAGTAATAAGAGCAATTGTAAAAACAGCAGAAAACCATGATGTAGAATGTTATGGAATAATAGATGGATATAATGGATTATTAAATAAAAACTTTGAAAAATTATCAACTGAGGCACATGGAGAAGCAGCAGGAATATTACCAAAGGGAGGTTCAATAATAGGTTCATCTACAAATGCAAATGTTTTTAATTACAAAGTTGTAAATGAAGATGGAAGTGTAGAATACAAAGACTTATCAGACAAATGTATAGAAAATATAAAAGAATTTGGATTTGACTGTATATTTACATTAGGAGGAGATGGAACACAAAAATCAGCAAGAGACTTTTCTACAAAAGGTATTAATATAATAGGAGTTCCAAAAACAATAGATAATGATGTTGCATGCACAGAAATTACATTTGGGTATAATACAGCCGTATCAGTAGCAATGGAAGCATTAGACAGATTACACACAACCGGAGAAACACATCATAGAATAATGGTTTTAGAAGTAATGGGAAGATATGCAGGATGGATTGCTTTAGAATCAGCAATAGCAGGAGGAGCAGATGTAGCATTAATTCCAGAAATTCCATTTGACATAAATAAAGTAGCTACAAAGATAGAAAACAGAAAAAAGAGAGGCAAAAATTTTAGTGTAGTGGTAGTAGCAGAAGGTGCAAAACCAAAAAATGGAGAAATGGTTGTAGCAAATATAAGAAACAATGGTGAAGGAGTTGATAATACAAAACTTGGAGGAATAGGAGAAGTTGTCGCAAGACAACTAGAACAATTAACAGGACTAGAAGCAAGAAATACAACACTTGGATATATGCAAAGAGGAGGAACGCCAACTGCATTTGATAGAGTACTATCTACAAAATATGGAACAAAAGCAATGGAACTTGCATTAGAAGGCAAATTTGGAGTATTAACAGTAATAAAAGATGGAAAATTAGATAGTGTATCACTTGAAGATGTTGTAGGAAAAAATACAAAAATAGGAGCAGTATCTGGAAATACAGCAGAAAGCAACTTAAGAAAAGTAACTATGGATCATGATTTAGTAAAAACAGCAAGAAATATAGGAATAAATTTAGGAGATTAATTTATATAAAAAATGCGAATTAAGTATGTAAAAATAGGGGGAAAATATGTTAAACGAAAAATACAATCCAAAAGACTTTGAAGACAAATTATATGAACAATGGGAGGAAAAAGGGTATTTCAAGCCAAGTATGGACAAAACAAAACCTAGTTATTGTATAATGATGCCACCACCAAATGTAACAGGAAAACTTCATATGGGACATGCATTAGATGATACAATACAAGACATATTAATAAGATTTAAAAGAATGCAAGGCTATAATACCTTATGGCTTCCAGGTTCTGACCATTCTTCAATTTCTACTGAAATGAAAGTAGTACAAAAATTAAAAGAAGAAGGAAAAACAAAGCAAGAATTAGGAAGAGAAAAATTTTTAGAAGAAGCATGGGCATGGACTAAACTATATGGAGGTACAATTCAAAACCAACAAAAAAAATTAGGATGTTCATGTGACTGGGAAAGACGTAGATTTACCTTAGATGAGGGATTGTCAGATGCAGTTTTAGAAGAATTTGTCAATTTATATAATCAAGGATACATATATAAAGGCACAAGAATGGTAAATTGGTGCCCAAATTGTGATACAGCAATTTCAGATGCAGAAGTTGAATACAAAGAAGAAGAATCACACTTATGGAATTTAAGATACAAGATAAAAGATGAAGACAAATATGTAATAGTAGCAACTACCAGACCAGAAACAATGCTTGGAGATACTGCAGTTGCTGTTAATCCAGAAGATGAAAGATATAAGGACTTAATAGGAAAAACATGTATACTTCCAATTGTAAATAGGGAAATTCCAATAATAGCAGATGAATTTGTAGACAAAGAATTTGGAACAGGATGTGTTAAAATTACACCATCTCATGATGAAAATGACTATCAAGCAGGTTTAAAACATAATCTAGAATTTATAGAAGTTTTTGACAATAAAACAATAATGGGAAATTTAATGCCTGAAGTAAAAGGAATGAAAGCAATTGAAGCAAGACCAATAATAGTAGAAAAATTAAAAGAACTAGGAAATCTTGTATCAATAGAAGAATACACTCATAATGTTGGAAAATGTGAAAGATGTAAAACAACAATAGAGCCAAGAATTTCAGAGCAATGGTTTGTAAAAATGAAAGACTTAGCTAAACCAGCAATAGAAGCAGTAAGAAATGATGATGTAAAATTTGTACCAAAAAGATATGAAAAAACATATTTTAATTGGTTAGAAAACATACAAGACTGGTGTATTTCAAGACAACTATGGTGGGGACACAGAATACCAGCATATTATTGTGATAAATGTTCACATGTAAATGTAGCTAAATCTATGCCAAAAAAATGTGAAAAATGTGGACATGAACATTTACACCAAGACTCAGACACATTAGACACATGGTTTAGTTCAGCATTATGGCCATTTTCAACCTTAGGTTGGCCAAACAAAGATAGTGAAGATTTAAAAACATTTTACCCAACAAATGTATTAGTAACAGGATATGACATAATATTCTTCTGGGTAGCAAGAATGGTATTTTCAGGTTTATATGCCATGAAAGAAAAGCCATTTAGTGATGTATTAATACATGGAATTGTAAGAGATAGCCAAGGAAGAAAAATGTCAAAAACACTAGGAAATGGTGTAGACCCAATAGAAGTAATAGAAAAATATGGAGCAGATGCATTAAGATTTTCTGTATTATCAGGAACTACAATGGGAAATGATATTAGATATATGCCAGAAAAATTAGAGCAAGCATCAAATTTTGCAAATAAAATATGGAATGCAGCAAAATTTGTTATAAATAGTACACCAGACGAGGAAGAAGTAAAAGAATTTAATCAAAAAGTTTATAATAAAGAAACAAAAAAATACAATTCAGATTTACTAGAAATAGAAGACAAATGGATTTTAAATAAATTAGACAAATTAGTTGCTGACATAACTAGAAATATAGAAAATTACGATTTAGGAATTGCAATTGATAAAATATATAGTTTTATTTGGAATGAATTTTGTGATTGGTATATTGAAATGGTAAAATCAAGAATATATAGTGAAAATAAAGAAACAAAAATAGCTGTAAGCTATATATTAAACCATGTATTAGGTACATCAATGAAACTATTACATCCATTTATGCCATTTGTAACAACTAAAATTTATGAAAACCTAGTAACAGATGACAAAAATGATTTAATGGTATCAAACTGGCCAGAAGTAAGAAACGAATTTATATTTGAAAAAGAAGAACAAGTAATAGAAAAACTTAAAGAAATAATAGTAGAAATTCGTAATGTACGTGCAAGCAAAAACATACACCCAAGTAAAAAGTCAGAATTAATATTAGTAACAACAAAATATGAAAAAGAATTAAAAGAATTAGAAAAGATACTATTAAAATTAGGATTTGCAAACAAAATAACAATAAAAACACAAAGTAATGGAATTCCTGAAAACTCAATAAAAATACTAACAGATGGAATAGAAGTATATATGCCATTAGCAGGTTTAATTGATTTAGAAGAAGAAAAGCAAAGAATACAGAAGGAAAAAGTAAGATTAGAAGCAGAAATATTAAGATGTGAAAAAATGTTATCAAATCCAGGATTTATAAATAAAGCTCCACAAGCCAAAATAGACGAAGAAAAAGCAAAACTTTCAAAATATAAAGAAATGCTTCAAAAACTAATAGGATAATTTTAAAAAAATTTAATCTTTATTTCTTGGATAATTTTGTAAAACTTGACCAATAATAGAAAAATATGATATAATATTTTCCAAACCTAGCACCATTTTCCCTTTATAAAGGGAAAGACAATGCAATTTGTTATAAAAAACAATACAACCAAGGAGGAACAAGGTGAATTATTTAAAACGGTTACTTATAGTATTAGCAATGGTTAGCATGGCAGTCTATTGTTCAACTGCTGTGTATGCAGCAGAGGAAGAAGACAGCCAAGAGACCAAAAAAGAAATAATTCAACAAATAAAGGAGGACGTTAATAAAGATTTAAAAAGCATAAAAAAGAGCCTCAAAGTAAGGGAAAAAAACCTAGAAAGAGCAAGTAATAAGCTCCGGAAAGCAGAGAGCTACGTACACGATATTAATACCATGACAGTAACTAAGGCAAAGTCTTTAATAAAAAAAGCGAAACCTATTTTAAAAGAGGCTAAACAGCTTTTAAAAGAAGATAAGCAGTCTGCCAAAGAAATTGCAAAGCAGATTGATGGAGTATATGAAAAGCTCCATAATGATGTAGGAAAAGAATTCTGCGAGAGGAAGCTAGAAGCATTAAAAGAAGTGGAAGAAAATAGAAAAAGCATTGACAGAATATACAATAGTTTAGAGGATGAATATGAATTCATTTCTCAATCTAAAGAAAATTTTGAAAAAATGCTTAAAAGCTTAAAAAAGAAGCTTAATGCTATACATTCCTCCACATCAGCTAATATAACGAAGGTAAGTAAATTCACATCTGAAGAGATGTTATTTTTACTAAACAACACAAGTATAGTAAAAAAATCTCGAAAGCAATCTCAATTTATTGAAAGGTTAGCAGCAGAACTTCCAGATTATTGTAGTACATATAAGATAAATGAAGTGGTTATATTATCCATAATGGCCCTAGAAACAGGGTATTTTACATCCTCATTATGTGTGAATTATAATAATTTAGGAGGGTTAAGAGGAAAAAGATATCTACATTTTTCCTCAATTTCAAAGGGAATAAAAGAAATGTTAAGATGTACTAGAAATATAATAAATTTAAAGGGAAAAAGTCTTAATAAGATAAATAATCTGTATTGTCCAGGAAACAGCTCATGGAAAAATGCAGTGTCTAGTATAGAAAAAAGAATAGTATCCTTTAAATCTAAGTTATAAGTATATTATATATTATACGTTCGTATTCATATATAAAATAAATTAAATAACAAATTGCAAAAGGTTGAAAAGAGAGTCGCAAGTAGCGACTCTCTTAAAAATTGTTCTTTAATATTATATAGTCAGAAATGTTATTTCAAAAAAATGTCGAAAACTTTTTTAAATTCGACAAAACTTCTATATTTTCACTCTTGGAAAATAATGTAAAAAGTGCTATTATAATGCAAAAGCGATGTGCCACAAGGAGGCTTATTAATGGCACAAATGTGCTGTTAAGAAAGTCCCCGTGGCACAAAAGGAAGGAGAAACTAAAGAATGGAATCTAAATTTTACAAAGAGGACAAGCTTCTGGTTTTTAAAATTACAGAAGAAATTGATGAACACAGTGTAAAAAATATAAGGAGGAAAGCAGATTATGAAATTGAAAGATATATGCCTAAAAGAGTTGTTTTTGATTTTGATAGCGTTACTTTTATGGATAGTGCGGGAATAGGGCTGATTATAGGTAGATATAAATTTGCTAATATGTTAGGTGCTAGGCTCGAAATTAGTAATTTAACAAATAGTGTAAGAAAAATTTTTGATATGAGTGGCGTTTTAAGATTAATACCAGAAGTTTAAATGTAAAGATAGAAAGGAATTAAAGTAATGAAAGAAAATTTAAATAATAAAATGAAACTAGAGTTTATAAGCAAGTCTTCAAATGAAGCTTTTGCAAGAGTTACAGTAGCAGCTTTTGTTTCACAGTTAGATCCTACTATTGAAGAGTTAGCAGATATAAAAACAGCAGTATCAGAAGCTGTTACTAATTGCATTATACATGCATATGATAAAAGGCAAGGAATAGTTAAAATTATTGCAAAATTAAAAGATAATGAGGTTATTATAGAAGTTTCTGATAATGGAAAAGGAATAGAAAATATTGATATGGCAAAAGAGCCATTATATACAACTAAGCCAAATTTAGAAAGGTCAGGAATGGGCTTTACAATTATGGAAAGTTTTATGGACAAGCTAGAAATAGAGTCAATTGTGGGATTAGGAACAAAAGTTACAATGTCTAAAAAAATAAAAGTAAAACAAGAAAACGAAAATGATGAAGAATTGGAGACTTCTGAAAACAAATGATTAAAGAAGAAAAGTGGGGTAATTATGTACGAAAATGATATGAAATCAATAGAAAGAGCCCAGAAACGGAGATAAAATAGAATTAGAAAAATTAGTAAAACAAAATAATCGGATTAATATGGAGTATAGTCAAAAGATTTAATGGAAGAGGATATGAGCTAGAAGATTTATATCAAATAGGTTGTTTAGGTTTTATAAAATCAATAAAAAGATTTGATACAAACTATGATGTAAAGTTATCTACATATGCAGTTCCTTATATGATAGGAGAAATTAAAAGATATATAAGAGATGATGGACCAATAAAAGTAAGCAGAAGTATAAAAGAATTAAGCATTAAAATAAAAGAATTACAAAAAGAAAGAATGAATTTAAAAGGAGAAGAAATAACAATTGATGATATTGCAAAAGAATTAAAGGTTTCAAAAGAAGATGTAAATTTAGCCATGGAAGCAACTAATTACGTAGAATCAATAGAAAGTGCAACCTATACAAATAACAAAGATGGAAATTCAATAAGTTTAATAGAAAGAATATCAACAGGAAAAAATGAAGAGGAAATGATAACAAATAAATTGACAATAAAAAGCCTAATTGAAGGTTTAGACATAAAAGAAAAACAAGTAATATTATTAAGATTTTACAAAGAAAAAACTCAAAGTCAAGTAGCTAAAATTTTAGGAATAACACAAGTACAGGTTTCTAGAATAGAGCGTAAGGTTTTAGAAAGTATGAGAAAAAAGATAAGTATAGCAAAGTAAATAAAACATTAAGAAAGGGATGTTTATAAATGAAAAAATTTTTAATATATTTTTTTGCCTTTGTTTTCATATGTTTTATATTACCTGCTCTTCTTACAAAAAGAGATATAATAAATGTATCTGCTGTAGAATCTTCTAATACTGATATAACTAAAGAAGAAACACCAAACGAAAATGTAGAAAAATATGATTATTCAAATTATTCAACTATAAGATTATTACATAAAAAAACAGGAGAAATAGAAAATGTAGATTTAGATTCATATCTTGTTAATGTAGTTTCAAGTGAAATGCCAGCAAGTTATGAATTAGAAGCACTAAAAGCTCAAGCAATAGTTGCAAGAACATATACAATTTATCAAATTAGAAACAATAGTTCTAAACACGAAAATAGTGATATTTGTGATGATTCTACATGTTGTCAAGCATGGATTTCTAAAGAAGATAGGCTGTCAAGATGGGATGAAAATTTAAGAGATAGCTATTGGCAAAAAATTGAGCAATGTGTTAATGAAACTAAAGGAATTATAATAACATATAACAATGAACCTATAAATGCATTTTTTCACTCAAATAGTGGAGGAACAACCGAACTACCTGTAAATGTATGGGGAGGAGGAAGTAATTTAGAATATTTACAGGTAGTAGAAACAGCAGGAGAAGAAGGATATTCTCAATATAGTTCTGAAGTAGAATTAACACAAGAACAATTATTAGAAAAATTAAAAGAAAAATATTCAGATATAGAAATAAATTTTGAAAATGCTGATGAAATAAAAATATTAGAAAATACTGATAGTGGAAGGGTAAAAACAATAAAATTTGGAAATCATGAACTCTCAGGAGTAGAAACTAGGACAATATTTGGTTTAAAGTCTACAAACTTTGAAGTAACAATACAAGATAACAAAATAAAATTTTCTGTAAAAGGATATGGTCATGGAGTTGGAATGAGCCAAACTGGTGCAAATACCATGGCAAAAGAAGGAAGTACATATGAAGATATTATCAAGCATTTTTATGTGGGAGTGGAAGTTGTTAATTTTTAATAAATTAAAAAATGATTAAGAAATTGTTAGTTATAAATGTATAATCTGAGAAATTTAGGTAATACTTTTACTAATAAAGTATTTAAGGAGGATTATATGAAAAAAAGTTTTAATTCAAAAAATATTGAAAAAAGTATGAGTGATAAAATAATTATGTATAGTTCAATAGGAGTTTTAGTCTTAGTAGCCATACTAGTTTCTCTATTAGCATATAGTAAACAACTAAGTGACGAGGTTAAAAATGAAACCATGAGTTTAAATCAAATAGCTTCAATATCAGAAAATACATCAACTGATAATTCTAATGAATCTGTTAATGATAATAATACTAATACAGAAAGTGCAAGCACAGATATAGGAAAAAGCATAGAAGAAGTTGAAAAAGAGAATAATACTCAAAATGCCGGAAATATAATAAGTACATTAAATACAACAACTTCAAGTAAAAGCAGTTCATATACTACAAATGAGCAAAATAATAAAAATAGCCAAACTAATGTAAACAGTAATACAAATAACTCTAATACATCTAGCACAAATGAAAGTAATAATAGTCAAAATGACACAGTAAATACCTCTAGTAATGAAGAAAAAGTAGAATTAAATTTTGCCATGCCAGTAGAAGGTGAAATAGTAAGAGAATTTGCAAAAGAAAATCTTATATTTTCAGAGACATTACAAGAATGGACTACACATAATGGTGTAGATATAAAAGCAGATAAAACGACAGTAGTAAAAGCTGCAGAAGCGGGAACAGTTAAATCTATAAAAAATGACCCAAGATATGGATTAACTGTAGTAATAGACCACGGAAATAATTTTCAAACAGTATACTCTAATTTACTAACATCAGAATTTGTAATAGAAGGAGAAAAAATAGAAAAAGGGCAAAGCATAGGAACAGTTGGAAATACAGCTGTATTTGAAATTGCTGATGAACCACATTTACATTTTGAAATTTTAAAAGATTCAATTCAAATAGATCCAAATATATATTTGAAATAATGTATATTATCATATTAGCCAGTTTACAGGAAAAATTACATTTCCCTAAAGACTGGCTAAACGGTTGTAAAAAAACAAAAATTTTCACAAAAAAATGTTTGACATTTTTTTGTTTGTATGATATGATATGACAAAATACGAGAAATGGAGTGAAGAATTATGCCAAGAAAAAAGAAAAGACCAGAGCTAAATCAAAGAGAAAAAGCAATACTAAAATTCATTGAAAAGCAAATTATGTCACAAGGATATCCACCATCAGTAAGAGAAATAGGAGAAGCGGTTGGATTAAAATCAACAGCAACAGTACATGCATATTTAGCAAAATTAGAAGAAAAAAATTACATAAAAAAACAAGATAAAAAAGGAAGAACATTAAGGCTATTAAGAGGTGGTTCAGGGGAAGAAAAGAAAATGTCAAGTAAAGACTTCTACACACAAAAAGAACTAGTAGAAGTACCTGTAATAGGAAGAATAACAGCAGGAGAGCCAATACTTGCAGTAGAAAACATAACAGACACATTTCCAATTCCAGTAGACTTTGTAGGAAACTCTGAAAGCTTCATGTTAACTGTAAGAGGAGAAAGCATGATAGAAGCAGGAATTTTAGATGGAGATTACATACTAATAAAAAAACAAAACACAGCAAATAATGGAGAAATAGTAGTTGCACTAATAGGAGATGAAGCAACTGTAAAAACATTTTATAAAGAAAAAGACCATATTAGACTTCAACCAGAAAACAGCACAATGGATCCAATAATAGTACCAAATTGCGAAATTTTAGGAAAAGTTGCAGGAGTATTTAGAAAGATGTAGAGTTAGACAGATAATTGATTAAAAATTATCTGTCTTTTATAATATATTTAAATACTTTAGTTGGACTTTTTTTATTTAATATGATAGAATAAAAAAAATCAAGTTTATAAATCAGGGGATGAAAATTATAAAATGGAAAATTACAAAATTTTATCTGAAAAAGTAAAAGAATTTGAAAATGTTAAAGACATAATTTATGATACTGTAGAGCAACACAAAAATAACATAAGCTATGTCATTAAACACAAAAATGAAAATCAAATAACATATGAAAACATTACATATCAAAAATTACTAGAACAAATAAATGCCCTAGGCACAAAAATGTATGACTTAGGATACAAAGAAAAAAGAATTGCAATAGTTGGAAGAAATAGATATGAGTGGGTTATAACACATATAAGCAATTTATTAGGAGGAATGTTATCAATTCCACTAGATAAAGAATTACAAGTAGATGAGCTAGAATCATGCTTAATGAGGAGTAAAGCAGAAATATTAGTATTTGATGAAAAATACATTGAAAATATAGAAGAAATCAAAAAAAGAGGAAATACAAAACTAGAAAACTATATATGTATGAGTAAAAAAGAAGGCTATATGTCAGTAGGAGAATTAATAAAAGAAGGAGAACAATTAATAAAGCAAGGCAAAAAAGAATACATAGAAAACAAAATAGATTCACACAAAATGGCAATATTATTATTTACTTCAGGAACAACTTCAAAATCCAAAGCTGTAATGCTTTCACAAAATAACATAGCGTCAAATGTATATGCAATGTTAAAAGTTGAGAGAATTTATGAAAATGATGTAAACCTAGCATTTTTACCATTTCACCACATATATGGCTCAACATGTATAATAGTAATGTTAGCATATGGAGTAAAAACAGCATTTCCAGATGGATTAAGGTATGTAGCACAAAATTTAAAAGAATACAAAGTTTCAGTATTTGTAGGTGTACCATTATTAGTTGAATCAATTTATAAAAAAGTTGAGCAAGGAATAAGAAAAAAAGGAAAAGAAAAAACTGTAAAAACTGCTAAAAAATTAAGTAATATATTATTAAAATTCAAAATTGATATAAGAAAGAAATTATTTAAAGAAATAATAGATGAATTAGGTGGAAGTCTAAGATTTGTAATATCAGGAGGAGCGCCACTTGACAAAAAAGTTGCTAAAGGTTTTAATGAACTAGGAATAGAATTAGTACAAGGATATGGCTTAACTGAGGCATCTCCAGTAATTGCTTCAGAAGATTATCAAAATGTAAAATATGGGTCAGTTGGAAAGCCTATGAAAAATGTAACAATAGAAATTGAAAACAAAGATGAAAATGGAATAGGTGAAATAAAAGTAAAAGGTCCAAATATAATGCTTGGATATTATGAAAATCAAGAAGCAACAGATGAAGTATTAAAAGACGGCTGGTTTTACACTGGTGACTTAGGATATTTTGATAAAAATGGATTTTTATATATAACAGGTAGAAAAAAAGACATGATAGTATTAAAAAATGGAAAAAAGGTATTTCCAGATGAATTAGAAATGCTAATAAACAGAATAGAAGAGGTAAAGGAATGTCTAGTATATGGAATGCCAGACAATAAAGAAAAAAATGATGTGAAATTATCTGTAAAGGTAGTATATGACAAAGAATATGTACAAAAAGAATATCCTAATATAACTAAAGAAGAACTACAAGATAAAATATGGCAAAAAATAAAGGAAATAAACAAAACATTTCCACCATACAAATACATAAAGAACATGATATTAACAGATGAAGAATTAATAAAAACAACAACTAAAAAAGTAAAAAGAAATGAAGAACTAAAAAAATTGCAATAGAAAGATAGGAATTAAATATGGAAGAACAAACTCCAAAATTCTTAGTTGAAATTTTAAAAAATCAATATGGAGAAAAAATAACGTCAAATATAATAGAAGGATACCAAAAGCAAAGAGCAACTACTTTTAGAGTAAATACATTAAAGTCAAATGTCAAAGAAGTAGAAAAAGAACTAGAAAATGCCAATATTCAATATAAAAAAAGTGAGTTAGGTAAAGAAATATTTATAGTAAAAACTGCTGATAAAACTAGACTTAAGCAAATGGAAATTTATGAAACAGGAAAAATATATATGCAAAGTTTATCATCAATGCTTCCACCAATTATTTTAGAACCAAAACAAGGTGAAGATATATTAGATATGGCAGCAGCTCCTGGAGGAAAAACAACTCAAATGGCATGCATAACCGAAAATAAAGCAAATATAACAGCATGTGAAATGAACAAAATTCGTGCAGAAAGGTTAAAGTTCAATGTAGAAAAACAGGGTGCCAATGCATATATAATGTTAAAAGATGCAAGGTTTTTAGATGATTTCTTTTCATTTGATAAAATTTTATTAGATGCACCTTGTAGTGGCAGTGGAACTATAAATGTAAATGATAAGAATTTGCAAAAATATTTTACTGAGAAGCTAATAGAAAAATGTTCAAAAACACAACTACAATTATTAATAAAGGCAATAAAATTATTAAAACCAGGAAAAGAAATGGTGTATTCAACTTGTTCAATACTTTCAAAGGAAAATGAAGAAATAGTAGAAAAAGCTGTAAAACTTTTTGGCAAAGCAGAAATTGTTCCAATTAAATGGGAAAAAGAAAAATATCTTCCTAAATTACCTACAAAAATTCCAGGAACTATTTGTGTATGTCCAACTGAGTTATTTGAAGGATTTTTCATAGCAAAGATTAAAAAATTATAGAAAATTATATTTTTAGAAATAATAAAAAATGTTTGAAATTATAAAAAAATTATGATATGTTTATATAGTAAATAAAATTATAATAAATATACTAAAAGATGAATTAGTAGCTTTATAAGAAAGGAAAGGTTAAAATGGAAGTTGAAGTAAACGAAGAAAAAAGACAAAAATTTATGGAGTATGCAGGAAAAAGGGTAAATAATGTATTGCATGACATGGAAATTCTAGAGCCAATGGCAAGAAGCAATTCATATGATTTTACTAAACAAGATTTAGAAGAAATGTTTGGAGCTATGCAAGAAACTTTAAATGAAGTAAAGACAGAATTTTATAAAAAATTTGAAGCAAAAGCATTAAAAGCAAATAAAAAAGTTTTTACATTTGGGGCAAGCAAAAATGTAAATGCAGTTGCATCAGTAGAAGAACCAGTAATTACTAAAATTACTGAAGAACAGGAAGTTAAACAAATAATAAATGAAGAACAAGAATTAGAGCCAATAATAGATGAAGAGGAACTAACAGCTGAATTTGAAAATAATTTAGAATAATATTAAATAAAAAACTTCATATATTAAAAATGTAATATATGAAGTTTTTTTATATCTAAAATAATAGTAATATTTAGACAAATTTGTAATACACGATATATTTTTTAAATCTCTGTAATTTTCATATTATACTTATCTTCAAAAACTTTCTTTTTAGCAATATATTCTTTAGTCTTAAAACCTTTTACATCAACTACTTCATAAGTATTATCTTTGTTAAAAACAATAAAATCAGCCTTATATTTAAGTTTTGGTGCTAATATAAATGTAGGTTGTAAACAAAAACCATTTATATCTTTACTTTGCAATCTTAATTTTAAATTGCAGTAATAGTCCGCTTCTTTTTGACTATCAAAAGTGTGACCATCAATTGATACTTTATTTGCGCGATATTTACTATATTTGCTCTTTCTTATATTAGATGAGTTTTTATAATTTTTATAGTCTTCAACACTCCAATGCTCCATTATAAAGTCCATTCCTTTCTCGAAGGCACACCTATTTATTAAAGATTATTTTTTCAATTTAACCTTCGTTTTTATTCTTCATATAGAATATTATATATAAAAAAATAAAAAACTGCAATGAAAATTACATATAAAAAATGAAAGTTAAATAAATTAGAAAAAATTTTATAAGATAATTGAATAAAATTAGTGACTTAATTAAGTATGATACTTAATTAAAAATTTATTTAATATAAATATAGCATAATAACAATATAAGTGCAATAATTTTTGAGAAGAAAATGAAAAAATATTATATAAAGCTAAAATTAAAAAAAGCCGAAAAGTATAGATAAAAATGCTTTTTGGACTTTTTAATATTTTAATTAAGTATCATACTTAATTAAAATATTAAAAAAATAAATTCATACTTTTAGTGTGGGAATAAGAGGAAAATAATATTTAAAATAAAAAAGAGGTGGAAAACAAATGAAAAATTAAAAAAATAGGTAAGCTAAAGTAAGAAATGAAAAATAAACGAGGGAGGAATGAAAAGTGAAGAAAAGAAATACAAAAGGAATAACATTAATAGCATTAATTATAACAATAGTACTAAATGTGCTCGTGCCTCGCAATGGAACGAATGTTGAAAAAACCACTAATATATTGAAAATAAGTAAAACCTCTAGTATAATAGATTCTGTAATCAAAAATTACAGAAATATTATACAGGAGGTTTTTCTAATATGAACAATCAAGAACTAATGCAGAAGATGAAGGAAGACATGGAAATGAGAGGATTCTCACCACATACAAAAGATAGTTATGAAAGAAAAGCAAAAGAAGTAATAAAATATTTTAAAAAACCAATGGAAGAGGTAACAACAGAAGAACTAAGGAAATATCTTTTAAAATATTTAAAAGAAGAAAGAAAACTATCAGAAAGAAGCGTAAACTATTATAATAGTGTAATAAGATTTATGTATGAAGTGACAATGGATAAGCTGATAAATAAGAAACAACTACCAATGTATAAAAAGAGGAGAAAAATGAAGGATGTGCTAACTAAAGAAGAGTTAAGCGCTTTTTTTAATGCCTGTGACAATTATATGTACAAGACAATATTCATGTTAATATATGGAAGTGGATTAAGAGTGTCGGAAGCAGTAAATTTAAAAATAGAAGACATAGACAGTAAAAAAATGAGAATATTTGTAAGAGGAGGAAAGGGAGGAAAAGATAGATATACGGTACTACCCAAGGCAAGTTTAGAAATGTTAAGGAAATATTATAAAATATATAAACCAAAGCATCCAGAAGGATATATATTTTTAAATAGAGAAGGGAATCGAATAAAAACAGAAAGGACAAGAGTATATTTTAGAAGATATAGAAGAAAAGCGAAAATAGACAAAAAATTTGTAGTACATTCATTAAGACACGGATTTGCAACAGACTTAATAGAAAGAGGAGCAAGTATATTAGAAGTAAAAGAACTGATGGGACATAGCAACATAAGAAGTACAATGGAGTATATCCATGTAGCAAAAGTAGAATTATCGGTGGAAAATCCATT
>CANRPI010000006.1 GCA_947632475.1 uncultured Clostridia bacterium
TGTTGCTTCTGTAACATTTGATAACGAATTTGTAATTCATGACATAAAAGTTATCGAAAGCCAAAACGGATTATTCATTGCTATGCCAAGCAGAAAAACTCCAAACGGAGAATTTAAAGACATAGCTCATCCAATCAATGCTGAAACTAGAGAGAAAATTCAAAAAGCTATATTAGAAGCTTATGAAGCTCCTGAAACAGAGGAATCAGCAGAATAATATAAAAATATAAGAAAGACATTTTTTCGAATGTCTTTTTTGTTTAATTTATTACTTTTGACTGTTTTAGCATTATATCTCCAAATACTGCATAACCCTCCTCTGGATTATTAACTAATACATGTGTAATCGCTCCTATAAATTTACCATTTTGTATTATTGGAGATCCACTCATTCCTTGAATTATACCTCCTGTTTTATCTATAAGTGTTTTATCTATTACCTTTATTTTCATACTTTTGTTATCATAATTATTATCCTTATAAATTTTTGTAATTTCTATTTTATATTCTTTTGCTTGTTCTCCATCTAAACTGCACAATATTGTTGCTTCTCCTTCTTGTATTTCATCTCTTGAAGCTACTTGCATTTCTTTAGAAGCTTGTATTTTTAAAGTTGATAAATTGTCCACTATTCCATATATTCCAAATTTTGTATTTTTACTTATTGTTCCTATATTTTCCTGTTTTTCTACTGTTCCTTGTATTTTACCTGGATTTCCTGATTCGCCTTTGGTTATATTTAATATTCTTGTTGTAACAAATTCTCCTGAACTAATATTTATAAGTTCATTTGTATCTATATCAGTAATTCCATGACCTAATGCAGCAAATGTTCTTGTTGATGGTTCATAAAAAGTTACAGTTCCTACTCCTGCTGCACTATCTCTTACCCATAAACCTAACTTGTATTCGTTATTTGATGTTTTTACAGGTGTTATGCTACAAGTTTTTGTTTCTTCTCCATGTATATATTTTAATGTTATATCTTCTCCTTTTGACATGTTTACTGTTTCTATTAGTTCATCTGTTGAAGTTATTTCATTTTGATTTATTTGTATTATTGTGTCTCCTTCTTCTATTCCAGTATTTTCATATGGCTTATATTTTTTATTGTCTTGTCCATTAATTTCTGACATTCCAACTACTAATACTCCACTTGTATATAGTTTTACTCCTGCTATATTTCCTACTGGTATTACAGTTGTTTTTGGCAAGACGTCTACATCTACATTTTTTAGTGCTATACTATCAAATAAACTAACACTTAATAACTTTTTTCCTACATTTTTACTTATTTGTGTTGCATCTGTTGATGAGGTTTCTATTGTATCTGAATCTTTTAACTTTATGCTTATTCCTATTGGTATTTTTATAGAAAATTGTTCTCCTTCAAATAGTACTAAACTATTTGGTATTCTATCTATTGCTAGTATATATACATATATTATAAATAAAATAAATACTAATGATAGCATTTTTATTAGTCTTTTTTTCATATTTTTGTTTGCCTTTCAATTTTTATTTTTGGCTTTTTATTTATGCTTTTATTAGTATTTACTTTTATTTTTTATTTATTCAATTTTTATTTATATATCTAAAAATATTCAAGTTTTTAAGCTAAAATTTAATGTAGATTATATTTGCTACTAATATAATTTGGTGAAAATTTTTGGTGCTTATCTTCTGCATTTTCTGTTACTTTATACATTGAAAATCTTTCTCTTGCAATTGCTGTATAATATGCTTTAGCTAAATTTGGTTTGTCACTTAAATATTGATATATATTTTCAAAACTATTAACTTTATTTTGAGTTACTACACTGTCATATGATGCAAGTTGTTTTTTAGGATAAAAATATTTTGCTGTTCCTGAATCTTTATCTGTTAACATTACTCTTTCAAAATCTACGTTTAAATATCCAATGGCATTACTAGCCTTAGCTTCTAAATCTTTCTCATTTATTGCATGATAATAATCATCACCATTTATTGTAATATATATTGAATTTTCTGCTACTACTTCTTTGTTTTTTGAATTTGTTGCTATTGAATAACCATTATATATTTTTCCACCTATACTTAATCCCTGTAAGAAACTAATTATAGATATATTGTTTATTAATAATTCCCATTCATCTTCTCTTAATAGTGGCATTTCAAATGTTGCTTTTAAATTTCCATATTTATTATAATTTGCTATTGCTATTGATAAATTTTTTTCTATTGAATATCTTATAACTGCTAAACGATGTCTATTAAAGTTAGAGTTTGCATCTTCTAAATTTCCACCATTTGGATTCTCAAAAATTTTATAGTTACTATTTATATCTGCTGATGTTCCTTGAATGTCTTGTGCCATATTTGCATTTATGTCTAATATTCCTGCAGTTTGTAATTTATTCATGAATTCAAATGAATCTACATAATAATTTACAGCACTATAATTAGTTTGCTCAAATTGCTGATTGCTTTCAATTTTTACATCATTTGATATTGAGAACCATTTGTCAGTTCCAGTCGGGTCTTTGTAATATTTAACTCCATTTACTTTTAAATAAGAATATAAATTATTTGCATCATTATTTGCTCCAATATATTCTTTTAATAGTGATTCTTTATTTATAGCCACATTTCTATATTTTACTTCTGAAACTTTACTACTACCATCATAAGTTACATTGACTCCATTTGTACCAGTAGTCAT
The DNA here is from genome assembly GCA_947632475.1 of uncultured Clostridia bacterium. GTDB lineage: Bacteria > Bacillota > Clostridia > TANB77 > CAG-508 > CAG-269. Next base: position 2,705 of record CANRPI010000006.1, read on the forward strand.
AACATATCCAGATATATTTAAAGGGTTTCCATTTTTATCTGTTCCTTGAACTGTAATGTAATTGTCTAAAGCATATGTTATTACTACATCAAGTTTATCTTTTTTATATCTACAACTATAATAAATATATGGCTTTATATTACTTATTTTTTTTCCAGATGCATATTTCGAATCTATTTCATCCTCTGTTCCAACTTTATCATTTTCATCTAACGTGTTAAAAAATGGTGAATAAATATAGTATCCATCATACATTGTATATACTAAAGCAGGTGTAAATTCTTTTAATATTTCTTGATTATACCCTGCCATATTGAATTGCCTAGATATAGAGTTAAAGAAAGCATTAACTGAAGCTTCAATACTTTCTATTTTGGTGTCAATAATATCTGAATAACTTTCGTTAAATGTGTTTAATTGAAAAGCAGTTAATGCGTCTTGTGTTGCATTGTCTAATCTAGTATCATATGTATTTTGCAATTCTAATGTTTTTACTTGATTTTTAGTATAATATGATAAAACCATCGAAATAGGCAATATTATTATTATAAATAATACAGCTAGACTTTGTAATTTCATATTTACCTGATTTTCCTTCCTAAACTTGTAACTATAATTATCTATTTTACAACTGCTGCATGTTGAGCTGATATTGCGTATACATCATTTCCAGATAATTTATAAAACCAGTTGTTTAAAGATGTTGCAAGAGTATCTTTACTATATGCTTTTACTAATATTCTATCTCCTTCTTTTAGGTCAATTTTATTGTTTGCATCTAATTCTCTTAAAATTTGTGATGTGAATTCAGATGTATACTCATCTGTTCCTATAGCACTAGGATTTGTTTGAGTTGTTTTTTTAGAGCCATTTGGGTCTGATCTATCTACTTGTATTTCAACTGTCATTGCATTTCCAGTTGAGGAAATGTCTTGTACGAATTTATCATAATCATCTAAAGTTAATTGCCCTACTGTTGCTATGTTATTTACAAACTCTGTTACTTCTGTTTCAACTACCATTTGAGATATGTCATCAGTTCTATCAGCCATTGTCATTAGTGGAAATACAAACATTATTATTGCTGTTAATCCTATAGCAATTACTATTGTAAGTGTATCACTTGGCATTTTTTTCCTCCTTTTATGCTCTCTAGCATTTATTTTATTTTTTATAAATCTTTATATTTCTTCATATGTTATAACTCTTTTTCTATGTCTGTTAGCTTCTGGTACATTATTATTTGCATCTTCGTTTGTTTCTCCTTCAGCAGGTTCAGCTGAACCGAACTTCATCTAAATAGTATATTCCTATATATTCTTTAAATTCTTTACCATTCAAATAATTATATAAATATTTACTTTCGGTTTCATTAAATGTAAATCTTGAAAAATCAACTGCAAAAATTTCATCATGTCCTACTTTAGCTTTTCCATATAATATTGCAGTTATAAAATAGTCTTTGTATGTATCATTTGCTATATCTGCACTACCATCTATTATGCAGGTTGGTTGTCCATTTTCTTTATATAAAAAATAACCACTTGTGTCTTTAAATTTAAAGACTATTTTATAATTTTCTTTAAATGACCTATAAATTGCTGGTATAATAGTTTCTTTTTTTACTACTCTTTCTGTAGTTTCACCTTGAATATATGTAGTATCAAATTCTCTATCTGTATATTCAATTACTGTTTGTGCTGTTCTTCTTGCATCTCCAAAAGCGTTGATACTTATAGATAATGCTACTATAAATATTAGAAAAAATGCTACTAATCTAAGTGCATCTGCTATGTTTTCCATAAGAGTTTCCCCCTACTCACTTACTGCAAAAGAACCCCAAGCGTCACTTGCTATGTCGGCACCAGCTATATAACAAATTTTAACATATCCAGACTTACCGTCTGCTACAAATCCAACTTTATATGATCTACCTGTATAAGCAGTTCCTTCTTTTTCGGTTTCTACACCGTCATATTTGGTTCCATTCCAACTTGCTCCACTATGTATTTTAATTGATATTTGTTTACTTGCATCATTTGAATTTGTTAAATTATTTTGTATAATTGTATTTATTAATGCATTTACATTTGAACCTCTTACATTGTCTCCTTCATATTGTGTAAATTTTTGATTAAATGAGTTTACTGCAACCTCATCCATTGCATTTGAGTCTACTACTCCTGATGCTTGTTGGTATATCATTATTCCTAATGATATAATTAATATTGATAATAAAATTGCTCCTGCTATAATTAAAGCTTTTGATGCATTTTCCATAGAACTTTTTCCTCCTCTTTTTTACTTTTGTTTTATTTATTATTTAAGCTGCAGATATGGTAACTTCATCCACATATCCAGATTTAGGATCGGCATGAAATTTAACTTTATATGATTTTCCAGTCATAGCGCTCCCCTTTTTAGTCGTTTGAGCTTTAGTTCCTGTTTGCTTCTCTCCATAAGGCTCTCCGCTCCAACTAGTCCCCTCTACTATACTTTCATCTGTTGTTATAATTATTTGTTTACTTGCATCATTTGAATTTGTTAAATTATTTTGTATAATTGTGTTTATTAGCGCATTTACATTTGAACCTCTTACATTTTCTCCTTCATATTGTGTGAATTTTTGATTAAATGAGTTTACTGCAACTTCATCCATTGCATTTGAATCTACTACTCCTGATGCTTGTTGGTATATCATTATTCCTAATGATATAATTAATATTGATAATAAAATTGCTCCTGCTATAATTAAAGCTTTTGATGCGTTTTCCATAAACTTTTCCTCCTCTTTTTTACTTTTGTTTTATATGTTTATTATTTACTGCCTATGAAGCTTTTGATATTGTAACAGTTGTTATATAACCTGACTTAGGATCTGGGGTACATTCAATTTTATATGATTTTCCAGTTAATGCTTTCCCGTTCTGCCACTGTTGGTGGACAATTCTTATCCTTTGTCGTACCTTGGTACGTCTTTTCTGAACTCCAAACGTCTGTTGTTTGACAATTATTAACTATTTTTATTTGTTTACTTGCATCATTTGAATTTGTTAAATTATTTTGTATAATTGTGTTTATTAGTGCATTTACATTTGAACCTCTTACATTGTTTCCTTCATATTGTTTAAATTTTTGATTAAATGAGTTTACTGCAACCTCATCCATTGCATTTGAGTCTACTACTCCTGATGCTTGTTGGTATATCATTATTCCTAATGATATAATTAATATTGATAATAAAATTGCTCCTGCTATAATTAAAGCTTTTGATGCGTTTTCCATAAATTTTTCCTCCTATTTTTTACTTTTGTTTTATAATTTACTACTAAATTTCTTTAGTAAAATTAATAACTTATTTGTTCAAATAACATGTATTTTATTTTTTTAGTTAATGTATGATATTTTACTTGTGTGCATTTAAATTTTATGTTTCCATAGTATTTTGTAAATTCATCCATTTCTCCTGCATATACTGTTTCCATGTCATATGTTTGGTCTATATCTATCATTTTTATGTCAATTTTTATTGAGTCTTTGCCATTTTCAATGTATTTACCATTTTCATCTTTTTCTATTTCATTGTTTGTGTTTGAATCTACTGCTCTATTTATTATTGTTGTTAATTCTGTTCCTTTTATTTCTTTTTGGTAATATGTATCATATTTTAAGTTTTCAAATTGTGCTTCATTGTAATTTGCTTTGTAATTTAAATAGATATAAAAAATGCATGTAATAACGACTATTATTATTATTAAAAATATCCCTATTTTTTTCATTATTACTCCTTCATTATAACACTATTTTGTTTTATTTTCAATATTTTTGTATTTTTTTGTCATGTTTTTTATAGTTATTTTTGAGTAAAACTAACTTTATTTACTCTACCTGTTTTTTGATTTATTTCAACTTTGCAGTCGTATTTAGGCAAACCAGTAGTATTATTTATTTTGTTAAGATCTTGCTGAATATAATTATTATATATACTTTGTATATCTGTACTTGAAGGTGTTCCATAGTCTTTCTGAATTTCTGTATAGCTTCCTTCACCTGTTCGTTTTAAATTTACAGTAACATAATAGCTACTTGAACTCTTGTCACTTGAGGTTAATTCATAATATATATTTGTTTCAGTTGCTGTATTTGCTATATTTACAACATCATATATTGTTACTTCTTTTCCATCATATTTTGTAAATTGAACATTATATTCATTTAATTTGTCCTGCGCAATTCTATCACGTGCTTCTTGAGATGCCGAAGAAAATGTAGCAAATAAATATACCATTAAAGATAATATTAATATTCCTATTAATATACCTGCTGCCATTAATAATGCTTTTGATGCATTTTCCATATTAATTGCATTCCTTTCTTAAAGGTATTACTACAAATAGCTATGAAAGATTTTTTCTATTCATACTAAATGTTTCCATTTATAATAAATATGTATTAAATTTTATTCCATTTTGCCATTAAATTCAAATTTCATTTCTATTATTCTTCCTGTAGTTTTATTATATTTTGCACTTCCATCTACACAATCAAAATGTAATTTTTTAAAATTTACATATTCTTGATATTTATAAATTTCTTCTTTTATATCATCCAAATTACTAAGATTGTCTGCTATTTTTTTTCTACTAGAAATCTTATTAAATGTTTGCTTATCATCTTCATTTAATATTCCATCTGATACACATTTATTTAAAATATTTAATAATTCATTTTTTCCATATTGTGCCTCTATGTTTTGTGTCTCTTTCATTGTTTGTGCAAACTCACTTTGCACATCAGATTCTTCAATGTCACCTGTAATTAATAAATTATTTTTATATTTAAAATCAGTATCACTACTATGTCCATTACATCTGTTTTTTCCTTCTCCTAGTTCAACTGTTATTTTCATTTCTTCAAATGCAATTTCAGCTCCTTGAGTACCTATTGAACTTTTTCTTTCATTATAGTCTGCAACTCTATTTAATATAGAAACAATATCAGTTCCTCTAACATTTTTTCTATCATATGTTTCATATTGTTCATTAAATTCTTCTATTTGAGCTTCTCTTGTATTTATTGTGTTTTCTCTTTGATAGTTTGATAAACTATTAAACATTAGAATAAGTGCACCTAAAATCATTAATCCCATTAAAACACTTGCTGCCATTATAAGTGCTTTTGTAGCATTTTCCATTAAATCAATTTCCTTTCATAATTTTATTTTGCAGATGTCATTGAAGTAAATGAAGTTGACATACTTGTTAATCCAATAAATACTAAAGGTACGATTAAATATCCTACAAACATACATACCAAAGGTGCAAAACCAATAGCCTTTCCTATCATTCCTTTTCTCTTTATTAGTCTTTCATTTGATTCTTTTCTCTTTTCTCTATAATAATCTCTTTCTGAGTCTAATTCGTCAAATGCATCAACTATTGGAATTTTTTCTACTGCTGCTTGAAGGCTTTCTATTATTCTAATTAGTGGCATAAATGATACTTCATCTTTCATTGCTTCTAGTGCTTCCCATGCACCTGCTTCATAGTTATTAACACATTTTGTTATTGGTGCTTTAAATATATTTGAATATCTTTCTAGCCATTCTAGTATAATTTCTACGTTTACTCTTTCTATTCTCATTAGCATTAATATTATTGTTTGGAATTGCATTACTTCATCTTCCATTTCCAATTGTCTCATTTTTACTTGGAACATTAAAATCCATATTGGTGCCATATATGCAATTACTGCAAATACAAATGCTAGTAATATTTCAAACCATTGTAAATATTCACTATTTATTACAGGTAATTTTTCTTCTACAACTCTTTTAGCCGTTTCTGTTATTTCAGAATCTTCTGTTTCTCCTTCTATGTAATATTTAGACCTTCTAAAAGCTAGTTCTACATCTTCTACTGTAGTTTTCATCTTGCCTTTAAACATGTCCAAAAAGTAATTGTCTCTTTCTGTTTTTTCCATTGCAGTTTTTTCTTCTTTTTCTGAAAGTTGACTCATTAAATTGTAGTCTGTCGTCGGCTCTGTATATATGTAATTTACTGCTATTGCATGTAGTTGTGCAAATAAAACAATTGAAGCTAAACATACAACTATTGCAAGCGAAATTCTATTTACAAACAACCACTGTATTTTTTGCGATGAGGCTGAATCTTTAAGTAAATTATCTATTTTTCTACGCTCTTTTGTTCCTTCTTTTGGTATAAATAAGTCTACTACTTTTTTTATTGGTTTTTTCTTATATAATTTTTCTTGCCATGGATTTTCTGTATTTTTTGTATCTATTCCAGTTGAGCCATTGTCTTTTAATTTTCTAACTAGTACATATGATACAAATGTTAATATCATTATTAATATTTGTACTATCATTCCTGGTTTTCCTTGATACCAGCTTGCTACAAATGAGAAGTTAGATATTGCCCAACTTTTTAATGGTTCTAGCAATAATACTGGTGCTATTGCTATCATTGATAAACTCTGAAATACATAATTTAATTTGTCTCTTTTTAATATTTCTAGTTGCATTTCTTGAGTTATATTGTTTACATTTTTTAAATATAGTGATGCTCCATCTACTTTCCTGTCTCCAAATTCTTTTGTTAAGTATGATACTCCCGCAAATTCTTTTAAAAAGCTATTTGGTGCTATATCATAGTATTTTTCTAGCTCTGTTTCTGGGTCATCTGATATTAATATTTCATAAATTTTTTCGCCTTGTCTTGATATTTCTTTCTCGTCATCTTGTGATACTTGGTATATTGCTTCTTCTACCATGTTGTATTCATGGTAAGCGTGTCTTATTTCTGAAAAAAAGTCTATTTGTTGTTTTAAAATATTATCATCTATTTTGTCTACTGAACCATCTATAAATGTGTCTATCATAAATATTTCAAATATTAATAATATAAACATTAATAAAAAGTTTGATGATGTTATAAATATGGTTACTATAATTATAGGAATTACTATAGCAAGTGCCCTTGTTAATACTTTTGCTGTTCCTTTTCTAGTGTTATATTCATCGTCTATATTTACTATTTCTAATCTTCTTCTTATTTTTAGTGCATATCTTTTTATAAATGGTATTCTTATATATGTTACATATAATTTTTGGAATAATACTTCTAATGAAAATGCATTTTCTTTTGTTCCTTCTTGTAATTTTTTTATTTGCATATATTCTGATTTTTGCAATTTCTTTGATAGCATTACATAAGCAAGTAGTATTATTACAAATGCTCCTGCTGAACCTGCCATTACATATATTATCATTTGGTTGTCCACTTAGCTTTAGCACCTCCCTATTTTTCAAATTAGTGTTTTTTTATATTTCTGTTTTTGGTTTTCTTCCGCGTTTTTTTGGTTTTTCTTCTACTCCTGCTGATACTTCAACTGTTTCTCTTTTTAAATGTTTTCCCCAATGTCTTTCTACAAATTCGTCAAAATCATCTACATCTGATTCATCCATATTGTTTCTCATTTCTATTAAGTTTTTGTCTGATATTGGATTTGTTATTATATATTCTCCATCTACATATTCTAATATATTTCTATATACATATAATTGTCTATCAGTTGTTTTTGTAAAATAGTGTGTTGCATTGTCAAAAAACTTGTCAAATTTTCCTTCTAAAGTTTTTTGATTTCTATGGTCAAATGTGTATTCGTTTTTGTTTTCTACTGGTATACATTCTGTTACTCTTTCTATGTATCTTCTTCCTCTAAAGTCTTTTACTAAGTGTATATCAAAGTTTAAAACTTGCACAACTTGTTCTTCTGCTGTTTTTTCGTCTTTAAACACTCCTGCTCTTAACATTGAGTTTCTTAATGCTGTTACTAAATCTGGGAAAGTCTTTGCGTGGTGAGTAAATAATGTAAATTTAGATGCAACTTGTGCAGATTGTATCATCCAAGATGCTACGGGGTCAGTTGCAACCTCACCAATTATGTTTACAGAACCGTCAGTTTTCTTTTGAACGTCCAAACAGTCTTGTCCTGAAATTGTTTCTGTTTCTCTCATTGATAATATGTTTCTAGTTGGATAAATTTTTCTTAAGTGTAACTCGAATGCTGTTTCTGTAATACGAAGGTTCATTGTTTCATATATATTTTCTATCATTGCCATAAGCATTGTTGTTTTTCCGGCATCCTTGCTCTCCTGTTAGTGATATTATTCTTGCTCCTTTTACTAAATATTTTAGTAAGTCTATTGCATCTTCTTTTCCTGGATAAAGTACTATTTGCTCTAAAGTTGCTCTCTTTACGTCGAATTTTCTTACGAAAAATGCCCATGTTTCTGACATTGATGGTCTTACAACTACGACACGTGAACCATCTTTCATTTCATTTATTTTATAACCATTTGTGTCTGATAATTGTCCTGGATTGTTATATTTGTATATATTTTGACATACTCTTTTTAGTTCTGCTTCTGTTCCAAATGATAAAAATGCTAAACGTATTGATTTACCTCTAAACATTATCCATATACTGTCACATGCTCTTGGAACTTTATGTTCTGTGATTTGGTTCAAATAGTCACTTTCTGTTTGTGCTACTTGACTTAAGAAACTTTCTGGTAATCCAGATACACCACCAGATACACCATCTATGTTCATATCTCTTACTTCATCTATGCTACTATATCCTTTATAACGTTGATATATTCTTTGTACTAGAACTGATAATTTATCTGAAAAAGCTAATACTATATTTTCTTGTTCATAAATTTTTGAAATTTCATCTTCTGTAATTACATATGATGGTTTTGATTCTCCTTCTACATATTTTAGTTCATCTAATTTATATTTTTTTATTAGTTCAGGTAGTGCCTCATAACCAAAGTCTTTTTTGTAGGCATATATTAAAATATCGAATTTGTCTTGTGCTGTTAAAAGTGATGGTATATCAAATGGTATTGCTTTTGATATGTTTGTTTCTGTTACGCCATATTCATTTGCTAATAAGTCATATATCAATTCTTTAACATATTTTTTGTCATTTACGTCTCCATATGTGCATCCTTTTAATGCCTTTTTTAATTCGTATTTTTTATTTTTTCTCCTTTTTAATTCTTCTTCAGAGAGACCTATATCATATAAGTTTATTTTTGTTATTTCATCTAATCTTCTTTTTACAAATTCAATCATCTTTTCTATTGTATATGTTTTGTCATCTACATCTATTGTATTTTCAGTTTCTGCTGTTTGTTTCTTTTTAATAGTATAATAAACTGCATATATTGCAATTCCTATTACTACTACCATTAAAATGATGTTAGTTATTGTCATCCTAGGTTTCCCTCCTTATTTTATCCTTTACATTCTTTGTTTTAAATCTTCTAGCCTATATATTATATTTTCTGATGCTCTTTTTATTTCTTCTATAAAGAATGAATTTCTGTCATCTGCTGCTAAACTTCTTAAGTCTAAAAATAATTGTGTAACTCTCGCTTCTTCAGAAGCTTCAAAAAATAGTGTATTATATGGTATTGTTAATACTTTATTTTTTTCTTTCATATATCTAGATATATTTTTAATTGTGTATTTTGAAAATTTGTCATACCTTCCAACTGATATTATTGTTTTTATTGATTTTAATATTGGCTTTTCTTCTCGTATTTTCATGAATTCATCTATGCTAGTTAGTCTTTGACTTATACTTGCTACTATTAAGTTTGAATTTGAAATTATTGTATTTATTATATCTTCTCCTAATTCTGCATCTAAGTCTACAAATACTAAGTCATAATAATTGTTTGCTAAATTTATTAGTTCTGGATAGCCTTCTTTTAGTTTTTGATATTCTAAATTGCTTCCTTTAAATGATGTTAAAACTTCTAGTCTTTCTTTATATACAATTTTAGTATAGTTTGTAATTATTTGTGGTGAAAGTTTGTTGCTTTGCATTACTCTCATTGCTCCTTCTATACCTTCTTCCACTCCTGTATTTGTATTTGGTCCAAATATGCCAAGGCTTTTTTGAATTTTTCTTTCATTCCAAAAACATTTATTTATTTTTGTATCATTGTATCCCGTAGAAATTAATAATATTTTTTTGTTGTGTGTAATTGCCATATAAGATGCAATTGCAACTGCAGTCATGGTTTTTCCTGTTTGCTCTTTTCCACTATTCCAAAATGTTATAACTGACATTTTCTATGCTCCTTTTTATATAGTTTTTATGGTTCTTCTTATTATATTGTCATTTACGCTTTCTAAAATTTCTCCAACTATATATGCTAAAGAATCTTTGTATTGAACGCTTAATTTTTTGAATCTTATTTTTGCTACTCTTTGATTTTCATATATTACATTTAAATCTCCATTTTCTATAGGAAAATATACTCTGTATTCATTCCATATTACTTTATATCCTAATGATAAAAAGTTTAGGTAATCATCTTCTTCTTTAAGCATTTCTTTAGAAAACAATATTTTTGTTAAACTAATTGGATTTTTTATTTCCATTAATGTCTCTAAACCTTTTTTTAATGAGTATGCATCAAATGATGTTACAAAATAATTTTTTTGAGCTTCTTCTAATCCAAAATCGTTAAATGCTTGTATATTGTCTACATCTATTAATATGTAATCATATTCTAATTTTTGGTTTTCATTAACTCCTAAATACTTTTCTATATCTTCCATATTATTAAAGCCTACTGCTATATCTATTTCTTCATATTCGGTTACATACATGACAGTAGGATTTATAGTTGGAATTATATATCTTGCTTTTTGTTTTGCAGTTGCATCTATTACTAATACTTTTTTTTCTAGTTCTGTTAATACTTTTGCAATATATACAATTAAATCAATTTTATCATAAGCTCCTATAAATCCTACTTTTTTCATGTATTTCTCTCCTTATTTTTTATTGTGCTGGTGTTAAACCTTGTAAATATTCTCTTCTTGAATCTTGAGTTCTTGTTATACTTTCTTGCATTCCTGATTGTGCACTTGAATCTGCTTGTTCTTGTTGGTTTTGTATTTCTTTATTTATATATTCATTTCTTAAATTACTTAAGTTATTTGCATTATATCTTGAAATTAATTCTGTTTTAGCTTTTTCTAATACATTTGGATTTGCTAATAATAATGCTGATGTTTCTGCATTTATTGGATATGTTGGCGTTGCTGCTTCTTGCATTCCAGCTTCTGTATATTTTGTTGCATATAATTTTGAACCTGGTATTTTATATGCATCATATATTGCACAACTCATATGTAAAATTTCATCTTCTGTTAAGTTTAACCAAATTGTATCTTCTGAATCCATTCCAGCTACTGAAGGTATTTCTACTTCTTTTTTAGATATTACTATATAGTTTTGTCCACTTGGAAGCATAAATCTTATATCTATATAATCTCCAGTTGTTAAATCCATTGGTAATACTACTGCATTATATTCTTCTCTTCTTACATCGTTTTGAACAAGATTGTCGCTTTTGCTGATTAATTCTTTAGTTATTACTGTATTTGCTTTCATATTTACTTTTGCAACTACTGGAACCGTATTTAATTCTAAATATTCTTTTTCGTTTTCATTGTTAGTTGTATTTATATAATAATTTTGTGTTTCTTCTTCTATTTTTACTTCATATTCTTTATTATTTTTTGTTATATATCTTTTTGGTTGTTTAGTTTTTTCATCAACTTTAGTATATATTGCATTTCCAGCTTTATCTTCTAAAGCATAGCTAGATATAAAATCTGCATCATCAGTTGCATTGCTTGGTACTAATATTTTTGGTATTATTTGCTCTGTCAACATATCTTGTGTTATTACTTGTCCTGAAGATACATCTTGATTTAACACATATATTTGAACACTAGTTGCTAATTCTTCTTGTTCTTCCTTATTTTTTTGCATTAATTGCATAATTAATAATGCTATTACTGCTCCTGAAATTATTAAAGTTAAAAACATTCCTAATAAAAATGAATTTCTTGCTTTTCTTTGCATTGGATTTGTTGCCATTACAAATTCCTCCCTTTATAATTAATATATTTATTATATAGAATTTTAGAAAATATAGCTATAAATTAGAACATGTAGTTCTAAAAATGACATATATATTTATATTTTTACAAAATCCCTTATCTATTTTATTTTAACTCAACTTTTCGCTAAAATCAATAAATTTATATTCTGTTACTAAAAGTTAATATTTTTGTAACATATTTGTAATATTATAAAAATTTTTCTAATGCTTTTGCAACTCCTTCACTGTTATTATCATCTGTAACATAATTGGCTACTTCTATTAAAAATGGCGTACTTCCTTGCATTGCAATTCCGAAGTCCTGCATTTTCTACCATCTTTTTATCATTCATATTGTCACCTATTGCTATTATTTCATCTTGCTTAATTTGCATTTTTTCATTACTTTCTATTTCTTTTAATAAAAATTGCAATGCATTCCACTTGTCAGTATTTTTAGCAGATATTTCAGTATAATAGTAATCTAAATTTAATTGCTCTGTTCCTTGCATAATTTTCTTTCTTGACATATGTTCCACATCTAAAGTTTGTATTTCACTAATTTTTCTTACTTTTCTCATAATGGAATTAAAAATTGATTTTGTATCATCACAAATAGTTATTTTTAAAAACTTTTCATTTTCAGTATTTTTTATATAATCATAAATATTTTCTTGAATACTTATATTTATTTTATTTTTTTCTGATTTTTTTAGATTTTCCTTATAATAATATAATACATTGTATTTTAAAGCAGTTGCAAGAATAGCATTTTCAGTATAAACATTATATGAAATACTATTTTCTTCACATATTTTTACAATTTCTAAAACTTTTTCTTTTTCTAAAAAATTTTCATATATAATTTTTTCACTTTCCATATCATAAACAATAGCTCCATTTGCTGCTATAAAATAATTTCCACATCCTATTTGTTTGCATATTGTTTTTATTGAATCTATTGGTCTTCCTGAAGCAATTATTATTTTTGCTCCTTTTTCTAATTTTTCCTTTATTACTTTCTTTGTATTTTCAGTTACTACTCCTTCACTATTTAACATGGTTCCATCTAAGTCTATTGCAACCAATTTATACATTTTTCTTTCTTTCTCTCCTTTCTTCTCTTTTCTTTTCATTTTCATTATACATTTAATATATTTTTTATGCAAGTGTGCCATGGGGTGGGCTCTTCTTCATGGCGTATTTGGACCACGGGGTGCTTCTTCATGGCACAAATGTGCCATAGGTAAGCGTTTTCCATGGCACATTTGTGCCACACATTTCTTTTAGACATAAAAGAGCAGGAAATCAAATCCTGCCTTTATCAATATGTAAAATCTAAAAGATTAAACTTATCAATAAAAACTAAACTTAACTTCCTGCTAATACAAAATATAATTAAATTCTTTAAGCCATAAATATTTAGCATTTGTAATATACAAAAGACTAACTAAATTTAATTAAACTATTTCATATTTCTTTCAGCTTGTTCTATCATTTTCTTAACCATTTGTCCACCGATTTTACCAGCGTCTTTTGCTGATATATCTCCATTATATCCGTCTTTTAAAGTAACACCTACTTCGCTAGCTACTTCATATTTGAATTTATCTAATGCATCCATAGCTTCTGGTACTAATTTTTTATTTGAATTGTTTGCCATTGTTCTTTCACCTCCTGTAAATATTACATTTCTAAAGAAAAAACTTTTGCTTTTTCTAATACTATCATTCTCAGAAATGTAAAAAAATAAACAGGAAATTTTTTCAAAAATATTATTGTTTTTACTTTTTTTAGTTTTGCTTTTCATATTTTTACTAAAGCAAACAAATATTATACTTTTTTATGCTTCTGGTTCTACTAAACCATAATTTTTTCCATCTTTTAATTTATGTATAGCATTAACTTTGCCTGTTTCTACATTTATAAATACTAAAAAGTTGTGTGATGGTTTTTCTTGTAACTTTAATACTGCGTCTTCTGGTAACATTGGTTTTATTTCATAATATGATGTTTTTATTATTTCATTTTCTATTTCTTGTGCATTTTCTTCTATTTTTTCCATTGATTTTATTGATGAGTCTTTCATCATTTTTTCTCTTTTTGTTTTTGCTTTTCTTATTTGTCCTTCTAATATGTCTATGTCTTTGTCTATTGATGCATACATATCTTTGTCTTCTGTTACAGCTCTGTATTTTTCTCCATTTGCTGTAACATAAATTTCTGCTATTTGTTCATTTTTTTCTGTTCTTAATGTTACATCTGCTTGTGCATCTTCAAAATATTTTGCTATTCTATCTAGCTTTCTTTCTACATAATCATTTATTGCCTCTGTTATTTTTAGTTCTTTTCCTATTATTTTTATTTTCATAAAAATCGCTCCCTTCAGTTTTTTCAAAAATTTTAGATAATATTTGCATAATCCATTTTTTATGGATTATTTTACACTATCGGCTTTTTATATATTGCATTATATATTTTATTTTTTATTTTGTCAATTACCATTTTTTTGCTATTTTATATGTTTTTTCTAGAAAATTTCTTCTATTTTGTATTCTTTTTCCATTTTTTCGTTAAAATATATTTTTGCTATTAATTTATATTCTTCTAATGATTGGTCTTTTATATTAAAAGAATATAATTTTTTTGGTGGTGCTGTTATTGTATATTTTATCGCATTTAATGTACTTGTAGACATCATTATTGCTCCTTTGTCTAATTTTTTACAATTTTGACATTTAAATCCATTATCTTTTATGCTAAAATAATTTAAGTTTTCTTTTTCTTTGCAATTTACACATTCATTTATTTTTGGTGTAAATCCTAAATAACAGGCAAGCCTTAATTTAAATATGCTTAATACTAGTTCTAAATTTTTGTCAGTTTCAGATATTGTATAAAGTGTATTTAGTAATAATTGTAATATATTGTAACAATTCTGATTTTCATTTGTTACGTCTTTTATTATTTTATTAATATGTACTGCATATTTCAATTTATCTAAATCTGTTCTAATATTGTAAAATACTTCTATTGGTTCTACTGAATTTATATGATATGTTTGAGAACCTTTAAACATTAAGTATTCACCAAAACAAAAAATCTGTGTACCAGCTAAAAGAGCACTTTTAGGTTTTCTGGCTCCTTTAGCCATACACGAAATTTTTCCTTGTGCAGGTGTTAACATTGTTAGCATTTTATCAAAATCTCCTACATTGCTTTCTGATAATACAATCCCATTTATTTTTATATTTGCCATGTTTTAATTCATTCCTTATTATTTTTTTCTACTTCTATATTATAAAGATTGTTTTCTAATCCTTTTTCAATATTTTCTATTTGTTTAAATTCTAAAAACGCATTAATATCACCTGTATTTTTAAAGGTATCCCATGCTATTTTCTTTATCATAAGCTCACTTCCTTTATTTCAATTTAAAGTTTTACCTTTAATTTTATCTTTTGCATTTTTTCCAAATTTATACTAGATTTTTATCATTCAATTTCTTAAAAATTATTTTAATTTGAATTTATTTACTACATTGTCCATTTCTTGCCAGTCTTCTTTTACTTTTACCCATGTTTTTAAATTAATTTTTATTCCAAAATTTTCTTCCATATCAATTCTAGCCAATCTTCCTATCTTTTTTAACATTTCTCCGTTTTTACCTATAATTATTCCTTTATGTGAATTTTTTAAACAATAAATTGTAGCTTCTACATCATATATGTCTTCACCTTTTTTGTTTTTTCTTTGTGTCATCTTTTCAACTTCTATATATATACCATGAGGAACTTCGTCTTGCAATAACTTTAAAGCTTTCTCTCTTATCGTTTCTTCTGCTAATTGCCTCAATGTTTGATCTGTATATTCTTCTATATCATAATATGCAGGTCCAGGTTTTAAGTTCTTTTCTATTTCATCTAAAATTATGTTTTTGTATTTTTCATTAATGGCTGATATTGGTATTACTGCTTCAAAATCGTATTCACTACTATAAATTTGTATTAGATTTAATAATGATTCTCTTTTTACTAGGTCAATTTTATTTATTATTAGTATAACTTTTTTTCTATTT
The DNA here is from genome assembly GCA_947632475.1 of uncultured Clostridia bacterium. Classification (GTDB taxonomy): domain Bacteria; phylum Bacillota; class Clostridia; order TANB77; family CAG-508; genus CAG-269. The sequence goes on from CANRPI010000006.1 coordinate 18,787, forward strand.
TCTTTTAATTTTTCAAGTATAATTCTATCACCTTTGCCTATATCTTTGCTAGTTGCTTCTATTAAAAATAGTACTATATCAGTATCTGCAATACTTGAAAATGAGGTTTCAATCATAGTTTGGTTTAATTTTGTTTTTGGTTTGTGAATACCTGGTGTGTCTGTAAAAATTATTTGACAATTTTCCCTATTTACAATTCCTTTTATAGCTGTTCTAGTTGTTTGAACTTTATTTGCTATTGCTGCAACTTTTTCTCCTACAAGTAAATTTATTAAAGTTGATTTTCCTACATTTGTTCTTCCAATTAATGTTACAAATCCTGATTTAAATTCTGCCATTTTTTATTCCCTTCTTAAATATTTTTTATTTATATTATACACTATTTGTTTGCTAAATTTGTAGAATTTAATAATTTTTTTAAAAAATTAAACGTTATAGACCCACATATGTATAAAAATATGTGGGTCTATGATATATACATTTTTCTTTTTTCTAAGTATTGCTTAAATTACAAATAAACATTTAGGTGCGTTTTTAGGGGAGAAATCTAAAAACTGTTTATTATGCATATGCTTGACGTTTTTTGAAGCTAAGTAAATTAGTAATTTCTTTCTCTGTATTTCTAGCTCTTTTAGTTTTCTTAGCTCTTTCTTGTTCAAGTTCTCTTTTTTGCTTTTCTGCCATTGATTGACATATTGCTTTTTGATATGTAAAGTGCGTGTCTTGTGCTATTTTACTCCAATTATATTCATTTCTAATTTTGTTTTTTGCTTTTTTAGTTATGTCTGCACATAATTTGTGGTCATATAATAATTCTAATATTGAATCTGCTATTGAGTTTGGATTTCCACAATATGCTTTCATTCCATTTTCTCTATGTTGTACTATTTCGTTTAGCCCTCCAATATCTGATACTACTATTGGATTTTCTGATAACATTGCTTCTAGTGCTACTATTCCAAATGGTTCATATGTGCTTGGAAATACTGCTATATCAGCTGCTTTATACATTCTTTGTACGTCTTTTCCATGCATGTACCCTGCAAAATATACTTTTTCTCCTATTCCCATCGCATTTACTTGATTTTTTAATTCGTCTATCATTCCGCCTTTTCCACATATTACTAATTTTGCATCATGGTACCCATTTAGTATTTTTGGCATTGCTGATATTAAGTGCTGTATTCCTTTTTCATATACTAATCTTCCCATGAATAAAATTATTTTTTCATTATCCATTGCATATCTTCTTCTGAAGTTGTAATCTCTTTCTATTCCATTAAATAATGTCATGTTTACACCATTTGGCACTACATTTATTTTTTCATATGGTAGACCAAATAGTCTTTGTAATTCATTTTTCATATAGTTGCTATTTACTATTACTTCTGCTGATTCATATGTTAACATCCATTCTGTGTCATTTATGTATCTTTGTGTTTCATCATGAATTCCACTGTTTCTGCCTGCTTCAGTTGCATGTATTGTTGATACTATTGGCATATTATATGAATTTTTTAAAGTTTTTGCTGCATATGCTACTAACCAGTCATGTGCATGTATTACGTCAAAATTTCCTTCTTTTGCAATTAGTTCATTTGCTTTTGCTATCATATTAAAGTTCATTTGCATAATCCAATCAATAAAATTGTTTGGATTTATCATATAATTGTCTACTCTATATACTTTTACTCCTTTGTCATCCTCAAAATAAGGCGTTTCTCCATCTCTATATGTTATAACTGTTACATCATGTCCATCTTTTATAAGCGTTTTTGATAGGTCATATACTACTCTTGATATTCCTCCTACTACTCTTGGTGGATATTCCCATGTTAACATTAATATTTTCATTAATACGCTCCCTTTCTAAATTTTCTTTTGTTTGCCATATATTTTTCTATATTGTATACAAAATTTTTCAAATTGTAAATATTTTTTTCATTTTTTTTTATTTTTCGTGTTTATATTATTTTAAAACAAAATAGTCCGTCTTAAATATAATTAATTATATTTAAGATGGACCCAAAAGTTTTCTTTTATAATAACTGTTTTTGAATAAATGATGTGTCATAATTATTGTTTTTAAAATCTTCATTTTCTAAAATTTTTAATATAAAATCTACGTTTGTATCAATTCCTTCTATTACTAATTCTGCTACTGCACTTTTTAATTTTTCTATGGATTCTTTTCTGTTTTTTGAATATACAATTATTTTTGCAACCATAGAATCGTAATTTGGTGGAACTTTACAACCACTATAAATAGCTGTATCTATTCTTATTCCGTTTCCTCCTGGTAAATGAAGTTCTTTAATTGTTCCTGCACATGGCATGAAATTTTTATCAGGATTTTCTGCATTTATTCTTGCTTCCATACTATGACCTGTAAACTTGATTTTATCTTGAGTTAATTCTAATTTTTCGCCACTTGCTATTTTTATTTGTTCTTTTATTATATCTACACCTGTTACTAATTCTGTAATAGGATGTTCAACTTGCACTCTTGTATTCATTTCCATAAAATAAAAATCTTTGTTTTTATCTACTAAAAATTCGATTGTTCCAGCATTTGTATATCCTATTTCTTTTACTGCTTTTATTGCTGTTTCTCCCATTTTTCTTCTAGTTTCATTATCTATTGCACCAGAAGGTGTCTCTTCTATTATCTTTTGATTTCTTCGTTGAATAGAACAATCTCTTTCTCCTAAATATACTGCATTTCCATGTTCATCAGCTAAAACTTGAATCTCTATATGGCGAGGATTTTCTATGAACTTTTCCAAATATAAGCTATCATCATTAAATGATATTTTTGCTTCTTGCTTTACTAAGTCATATTCTCTTTCCAATTCTTCATTTGAATATATAATACGAATTCCTCTGCCTCCTCCTCCTGCAGATGCTTTTAGCATTATAGGATATTTAATTTGTTCTGCTAAATTTAAAGCTTGTTCTTTAGAATATATCAACCCATCTGAACCGTGGTACCACTGGAATTCCTATTCTTTTCATAGTTTCTTTTGCCTTAGATTTATTTCCTAGTAAATCAATTAGTTTGTAATTTGGTCCTATAAACTTTATTCCAGCTTCTTCACATATTTTTGCAAAATTAGCATTTTCGGATAAAAAGCCATATCCTGGATGTATGCTATCTGAACCTGTTAAAATTGCTGCCTCTAAAATTGCTTTTATATTTAAATAGCTTTTATTTAAAGGTGCTGGTCCTATACAAATTGCTTCATCAGCAAGGTTTTTATGTAATGCATTTTTATCAACTTCAGAATATATAGCTACTGTCCTTATTCCCATTTCTCTGCAAGCTCTTATTATTCTAACAGCTATTTCTCCTCTATTTGCAACTAAAACTTTTTTTAGCATTTCGTTTTTGTTAGTTTTTTATTTCTATATAATTTAAAATGTAATTTTTTGAACTAAAAAACTAGCCTCCTCCTTTCAAAAACTAAACTATTGCAAAAGTTAATTCCCCTTTTGCTGCAATTTTTCCATCTACTGTTGCAATTGCTTCTCCTATTCCTATTGGACCTTTTCTTTTAATTATCTTTACTTCTAATTTTAAAGTATCTCCTGGAACTACTTGTTTTTTAAACCTTATTTTATCAATTCCACCAAATAATGCATTTTTCCCTTTATTTTCTTCCATAGAAAGAATGGCTATAGCTCCTGTTTGAGCTAATGACTCAACTATAAGCACACCTGGCATAATAGGATTTCCTGGGAAATGTCCTTTAAAATAATATTCATTTTCACTTACATGTTTATAAGCAATTGCGCACTCTCCAGGAGTGTATGTCTCAACCTCATCTATCATTAAAAAAGGATCTCTTTGTGGAATTATCTTTTCAATTTCTTCTTTATTTAACATATATTTAAAACCTTCCTCAATCACAATATTTTATCTGATACAATTTATTTATTATAAATACACATTTTTATAATCATTAAATTATAACTATCTAATTTTAAACAAAGGTGTTCCATATTCTACCATATCATCATTTTTAACACAAACTTCCACTACTTCTCCATCAAACTCAGACTCAATTTCATTCATCAATTTCATAGCCTCAACTATACAAACCACATCACCTTTATGAACTCTATCTCCAACTTTTACAAAAGGTTCTTTATCTGGTGAAGAACTTGCATAAAAAGTACCTACCATTGGACTTTTTATAACTTTGCAATCATCATTTCTGTTTGACTGAACTTGCACATTTGCTAAGCTCTTTTCTTGTTGTTCCTGAACAACTGGTACAGTCATAGGAGCAGAACCTTCTATAACACTACCACCATATGGCTGCGTAACTCCTCCTCTATTTCTTCCATTTTTTGTCATACTTATTTTTATTCCATCTGGAAATTCAATTTCAAGTGAATCCAAATTAGAATTTCCCATATCTTCTATTAATTTTTTAATATCTTTATAATCCATTTTTATCCTCCTCTTACTTTCTTTTCTTTCTTTTTCAAGTGTGGCTATTTTATGTCTGTCCCCAATTAGCCATTAATGGTTATTTTACGTCTGTCCCCAAACTAGCCATTAAAATACTACTATTGTGTCCTCCAAATCCTAGAGAATTTGACATTGCATATTTTATTTTGCATTTTCTTCCCTGATTTGGTACTACATCTAAGTCACATTCTTCGTCTGGAACTTTGTAGTTTATAGTTGCTGGTACAAAGCCTTCTTGTATAGCTTTTGCACATATTACTGCTTCTATTCCTCCTGCTGCACCAAGTAGATGTCCTGTATTACCTTTTGTTGAACTTACCATTACTTTTTTTGCGTTTTCTTCACCTAATGCTGTTTTTATTGCTGCTGTTTCACTTGCATCATTTAGATGAGTTGATGTACCATGTGCATTTATGTATGTTATTTCTGATGGATCTACTTTTGCTTCTTCTATAGCTATTTTCATTGCCCTTGCTCCACCTTCTCCTCCTGGTGCTGGTGATGTTATGTGATATGCATCTGAGGTTGCCCCATATCCTAATATTTCTGCATATATTTTTGCACCTCTTGCTTTTGCATGTTCTAACTCTTCTAATACTATAATTCCTGCTCCTTCTCCCATTACAAATCCGTTTCTTTCTTTGTCAAATGGAATACTTGCTCTTGTTTTGTCTTCTGATTTGCTTAAAGCTTTTATATTTGTAAATCCTGCTACACTTAATGGTGTTATTGAACTTTCTGTTCCTCCTGCTAACATTATATCTTGATAACCATGTTTTATCATTCTAAAACTTTCACCTATGCAATGAGTTCCACTTGAACATGCTGTTACCATTGCAATTGACTCTCCTTTAGCACCAATATCTATCGCTACATTTCCAGTTGCCATATTTATTATTCCCATTGGTATATACATTGGCGATACTCTATCTGCTCCTTTTTGTATTAGCTTTACTTGTTCGTCTTCTATTGTTTTTATTCCACCAATTCCTGAGCCGAGTATTACTCCTACTCTTTCCATATTTTCTTTTTCTTTATCTAAGCCACTATCTTTCCAAGCTTCTCTAGATGCTATTAGTGCAAATTGTGAAAACTTGTCTAATCTTTTTGCTTCTCTTCTTTCAAAATAATCTTCTGGATTATAGTTTTTTACTTCTGCTGCTAGCTTTACTTTAAAATTGCTTGTATCAAACGAGGTGATTTTGTCTATTCCACATTTTCCTTCTTTTATGCCATTCCAAAATTCTTCTACATTATTTCCTATTGGAGTTATAGCTCCTAAACCTGTTATAACTACTCTTCTCTCCATTTTTAATCATATTCCTTTCTTACGAATAAATTTTATTTACATAAGCATTCCGCCATCAATATTAATTACTTGCCCTGTTATATATGAACTCAAGTCAGATCCTAAAAAGTATATAAGTTCTGCAACTTCTTTGGCACTGCCTATTCTTTTTAATGGAATTTGATTGTTTATAGTTTCTTTAACATTGTCTGGCAAAACAGCGGTCATATCAGTTGCAATAAATCCTGGTGCTACACTATTTACTCTAATGTTTCTAGAGGCAAGTTCTCTTGCTATACTTTTTGTGAAACCAATTATTCCTGCTTTTGAAGCTGAATAGTTACATTGCCCTGCATTTCCTGAAACTCCTACTACTGATGATAAATTTATTATTGAACCTTGCCTTTTCTTCATCATATATTTTGAAACTGCTTTTGTTACTAAATATGTTCCTTTTAAGTTGATTTCTATTACTTTGTCAAATTCTTCTTCTGTCATTCTTAATAGTAAATTATCTTTTGTTATTCCAGCATTATTTACTAATACATCTATTTTTTCAAATTTTTCTATTGATTTTTCTACCAATTTTGTTACTTCTTCTGCTTTTGACACATCTGCTTTAATAATTAAACATTCTACATTTTTTTCTTGAAATTCTTGTTTTAGGGCATTTACATCTGTGTTATCAGATACATAGTTTATTACTACATTATACCCTTGGTCTGCAAACTTTAGTGCTACTTCTTTGCCAATTCCTCTTGCTGCTCCTGTTACTAGAACCGTTTTTCTTTCACTCATTTTAATTTTTTTATACCCCTTTCTTATTTAATAATTCTTCTAGGCTTGATATATTATTAATGTTATAAACTACTGCTTCTTTGTTGTCTTTTTTCACAAAACCTGTTAATGTTTTTCCGTGGACCAATTTCTATATATTCTCCTACATTTTCTTCACTCATTAACTTTATTGCTTTATCAAATCTTACTGGGCTTACAATATGATTTGATAGAGTTTCTACAAAGTCTTCTTTTTCTTGGTATAACTCTCCATTTAGATTTTTTATTACTTTAATATTTGGTTTACTAAATTTTACTTTTTCTAATTCTTTTTTGTATTCTTGTTTTGCTTTTTCTAATTTTTTTGTATGAAATGGACCTGAAGTTTGTAATTTTACTACTCTTTTTGCTCCCGCTTCTTTTAGCATTTCTATTGCTTCTTCTACTGCTTGCAAGTTTCCTGATATTACTGTTTGTATTGAACAGTTGTAATTTGCAGGAACTACAAATTTATTTTCAAGTGATAATTTATTGCAAATTTCTTCTATTTTTCTTGAATCTAAGCCTATTACTGCTGCCATAGAATATTCTTCATCTGGTGTTAATGTTTCCATATAGTATCCTCTTTTTTGAATTAGTCTTATACCATCTTCAAATGAAATTGCCCCTGAATAAATTAATGCTACATATTCTCCTAAGCTTAAACCAACTGCAATATCTGCTTGTATCCCATTTTGTTTTAAAACTTCTAATATGGCTAAACTAGTTGTTAATATTGCAATTTGTGTGTATTTAGTTTGATTTAATTTTTCTTGTGGTCCTTCAAAACATAACTTTTTTATATCTATTCCTGAAATTTCTGAAGCTTTTTGATATATCTCTTTTGCTTTTTCATATTTATCATATATATCTTTTCCCATTCCAACTACTTGGGCTCCTTGCCCTGGAAATAAAAATGCTGTTTTCATATTATTTCTCCCTTTATTTATATTTGTATTAATATACTTCCTGTATTTAATCCTCCACCATAGCCTATTAATAAAATTTTATCATTTTCATTTAACAAACCTTTTTTGTTCATTTCATCTAATGCTATTGGTATGCTTGCACAAAATGTATTTCCTACTGTTTCTATATTTGTATAAATTTTATCCATATCAATTTCTAACCTTGATGCTATTGATTTCATAATTTTTAAATTTGATTGATGTGGAACTATATATTTTATTGTTTCTAGAGTTTCCCCTGAATTTTTTAATGTTTCTTTTATATTTTCTACTGTTTCTTTAACTGCATATTTATATATTTCTTTACCATCCATATAAATTTTTTGCTGAGATTTACATGTTAAAATTTGATTATTAATTCCTTTTGTCTGTATATTTGAATAATATTTTTTATATTCATCTGTTGCTTCTATTAAAGTTGCACCTGCTCCATCTGCTAATATTATTGCTGTTGATATATCTTTCTCATCAGTAAACTTTGATAATGTGTCTACTCCAACTATTAATGCATTTTGTATTTTTTCATTTTCTATATACATCTTAGCTATGTCAAAACAATTTATATACCCACTGCAACCTGCAAATACGTCTAAGCATATGCATCTATCTATTTCTAATTGTTTTTGAATATAATTTGCAATTCCTGGCATTAAGTTATCACTTGAAGTTGTAGCTACTATTATTAATCCTATGTCTTTTATTTTTTTTAATTTTTTTACTGCGTTTATTGCTAATTCTTCTATTTTTTCTTGTTCTATAAAATATCTTTGTTTTATTCCAGTTCTCTTATATATATAATTTTCTTCTAATTGTAGCTTCCTTTCTAGTTCTTCACTTGTAATTTTTCTTTTGGGTAAATATGAACTCGTCTCTAGTATTTTTATGTATTTCATACTAAATTTCATTCCTTTCTTGCTTTTATCTAAAATTATTTGTATGAAATTTTATATCTTTTGTATTTTACACCATTTTTACATTTTTTTCTATTAGTCTGACTGGTCAAATTTTAACTTCATTATTAAAACCTAAAAAATAAATGTAACCTAATATACTTAATTTTCAATAAATGAATTTTACAACAAATAAAAAGCACAATTTGGAAATTTTCCAAACTGTGTACTTTTTATTTATTGTGAATTTTTCTTTGAATTATCACTACTATTCGTATTTTCTTCTTCATCTGATGAAACTGCATTTTCATCTTGATTATTATTTTCCTCTTCGTTTTTACTATTTTCTACATTTGGAGTTACTCCTCTACTTTGTAAATAATCTATAGCATCATATGTCTTATCATTTGCCAATATATAATAATGTTCTTCTCCACTACTTACTGTCATATATATATCATCTGCAACTACTCCCATCAATCTTTCACCAGATGTATTTATTAAAGTATATTTTTTGTCTTTGCAGGCTACTATTACGTCATAATCTGGAATTACTAATAAGCTCATTGCATTTTTATTGTTTGAAGGTATATATCCAAATTCGTCATATTCAAAATCTGTTATTTGTTTTCCTTTCAAATCGAATAATGCCCATTTTTCATCTTGTTTTACTGGTATTACACTACCAGCTAATATATATTTATTTTTTATTGAATTTTTACTAAATTTTGATGCATCAATTCCTATTTCATCATTTTCTATAAAAATTATGGTGTTTCCATTAAAATCTACTACTCCATAATATTCATCTTCTTTTACCAAATAAAGTCCTGCTTCTTGGTCCATTAATTCTATTAAATCATATTCTATTGGTAGTTTCGTTTCCTTGTTTTTTGATATTATTCCAACTTTATCATCATTTGTAACTAAAAAGTCTCCAACATTAGGAAGATATTTTATATCATCATATTTTGGTTCTAATATAACATTTCCAGATAAGTCTATTACTCCAGTTCCCTCATCTTCGTCTTTAACTATAATCATATTTTGTAGTATTGCTTTTTGGCTAGCAAAATCTTCATTTACTCCTACATATCCATAACTTAACACCTGATTTGTATAATTTTGTACTAAATATGGTAATGTATAAATATATATTCTATTGGTATTTTGATTATACTCAAAACTAATATTAAATGCTTTTTCTAAAGTGTCTGATGATGCATATAAAACTCCATCATTTGCTTTTATTTGATTTGATAAATTTATATATTCATAATTTTCAGATGAATTTGTTAAATCTAATTTATTGATTGTATCTTCGCCTAATGCAAAGTTTACAACTTCTGATTCTGATTGCACATAGCATTTTGTTTGTTCTTCAGATTTATCTGTATATTCACCATTATAACTTTCATAATCAAAATATTTTGATATTTCTTTTATTGGTGCATATATTGTTCCATCATCTTGTATTTGCAATATTCCTAACAAATTATTATTTAGTTCACCATTTAAGTATAATTTAATAGTTGTATTTTCTAAATACATAATATAGCCTAATATTAATACAATTAATAAAAACACTACTATTATTGCTCCAAGTATTATTTTAGGAGCTTTACTTTTCTTTTTTTCTTCTTTTATATTAAAATTTTGATCAATTAGGTTCACTATTATTTCCCCCATTCATTAATAACTTATTTGGTATAACCATATTTTTTATAAAATTCTTCTTTAAAATTTGCTAAATTATCATGCTCTATTTCTATTTTAACCTTTTCCATTAAATTAGTCAAGAACCTTAAATTATGAATTGACAATAATCTTACTCCTAATATTTCATTTGCCTTTATTAAATGCCTAATATAAGCTCTTTCGTAATTTTTACATGTATAACAATCACACTCTTCATCAAGAGGCCTAAAATCTCTTTCATAAGTAGCATTTCTTACAACTATTTTTCCATGTGATGTCATTGCAGTTCCATTTCTAGCTATTCTAGTCGGCAATACGCAATCACACATATCAATTCCAGCCATTGCAGCTTCTATTAAATAATCAGGACTTCCAACTCCCATTAAATATCTTGGCTTATCCTTTGGCATTAATGGAGCTGTATGCCTTAATATTTCTACAAATATTTCTTTTGGCTCCCCTACACTTATTCCACCAATTGCATATCCTGGTAAATCTAAATCAATTAAATCCTTCACACTTTGCTCTCTTAAATCTTTATAAAATCCACCTTGAATTATTCCAAACAAAGCTTGTTTATCAGTAGTTTTATGTGCATCTTTACATCTTTTTGCCCATCTAGTAGTTCTTTCCATAGAATTTTTAGTATATTCATAAGTTGATGGATACTCACAACATTCATCAAATGCCATAATTATATCTGCGCCCAAATCTTCTTCAATCTCCATTACAGACTCTGGAGTAAAAAAATGCTTACTTCCATCCAAATGTGATTTAAACTCTACACCATCTTCATTTATCTTTCTTAAATCTCCCAAGCTAAAAACTTGAAAGCCGCCACTATCAGTTAAAATTGGCCTGTCCCATTTCATAAAATTATGAAGTCCACCTGCCTCCTTAACAATTTTATTTCCTGGTCTTAAATACAAATGATATGTATTAGATAATATAATTTCTGCTTTTACCTCTTCTTTTAACTCTTCTGGAGTCATAGCCTTCACTGTAGCTTGTGTTCCAACAGGCATAAATACTGGTGTCTGTATATCACCATGTGGCGTATGTATAACTCCTCTTCTTGCTCCTGTTTGTTTACATTCATGTATTAATTCATATGTTACTGCTGATTTTTCTTTCATGTTTCCTCTCCTTTTTAACTTGGTCACTTTGGGGACAGACTAAAAATGACCATGGTCATTTTTAGTCTGTCCCCAGAATAACCATCGCATCTCCAAAACTAAAGAATCTATATTTTTCTTTTACCGCTTCATTGTATGCTTTTAATATGTAATCTTTTCCCGCTAAGGCTGATACTAACATTAGTAATGTTGATTGTGGTAAATGAAAATTTGTTATTAATGCATCTAAGCATTTAAATTTGTAGCCTGGATATATAAATATTTGTGTATCCCCTTCAGTTGGTTGCACATAACCATCTGAGTCTGCAATTGTTTCTAATACCCTACATGAGGTTGTTCCAACTGCTATTACTCTTTTTCCTTCTTTTTTTGCTTTGTTTATTTTTTCTGCATCTTCTTTTTTTATGTAAAAGTGTTCTGAGTGCATTTTGTGCTTTTCTACTGTGTCTTCTTTTACAGGTCTAAATGTTCCTATTCCTACATGTAATGTTACATTTGCTATTTCTACACCTTTTTTTTGAATTTTTTCTAATAGTTCGTTTGTGAAGTGTAGTCCAGCCGTTGGCGCTGCTGCTGAACCATCGTATTTTGCATATACTGTTTGATATCTTTCTTTTTCTTTTAAGGTTTCGTGTATATATGGTGGTAATGGCATTAGCCCAATTTTGTCTAGTATTTCATTAAATATTCCTTTATATTCAAATTTTACTTTCCTTGTTCCACCTTCCATTGTGTCTATTATTTGTGCTTTTAGAATTCCATCTCCAAATATTACTTTTGTTCCTACATGTAACTTATTTCCTGGTCTTACTATGGTTTCCCATATGTCTGCTTCTATATTGTTTAATAGCAAAAATTCTACGTTTGCTCCTGTTTCTTTTTTTCCATATAATCTTGCTGGTATTACTTTGGTATTGTTTCTTACTAATACGTCTCCTGGCTCTAAATAGTCAATTATGTCTTTGAATTTTTTGTGTTCAATTGTTTGCGTTTTTTTGTTTAATACCATTAGCCTTGATTCGTCTCTTTTTTGTATTGGTGTTTGCGCTATTAGTTCTTCTGGTAGTTCGTAATTAAATTCTGATACTTTCACTTTGTTTTTTGTTAACTTTTTAGCTAACTTCTCCTTCCTAATTTTATTTTTTGAATATTATTTTTTAGATATTATTTTTTGAATGTTATTTTTTGAGTATTATTTTTTGAACGTTATTTTTTGAATATTATTTTTGCTTTTAGTTTTAAATTATTTATTAATTGTTTTATTTCTTCAAATATGTTTTCAGGCTCTTTAAATGTGTCTTCTATTTTATATGAGTATTCGAAATTGCTTGCTTTTGCTGGCTTTAAATTATATATTTCTTTTGGTAAGCCTATATTTCCGGTACTTGTTTTTATTTGTTTGTTCATATAATCTTGATACCATCTTTTTTGCCCTATTAAAGCTTCATTTTCATAACCATATTGTTCATAGTTATGTAATTTTGGAATTTCATATCCATATTCTTCTGATGTTCTTTCTAATGAGTGTAAAAATTCATGTAGTAAAACTTCTTCTGGAAATGTATTTATTCTTGTAGAATACTTATATGTATAGCTTTTAGAATCATTTGGTAATCTTATGTTTGAAAATCCTATTCCATAATAATCCATTGAACCGAAGTCCTATCCAATCGTTTACTTGAATATCATTCTTATGTTGTTCATCTCCTAATCTAACTATTGCAAATATATGGTCATAATTATTTTGTTGTATTGTTTGTTTTATTTGATTTTCTATATCTTCTGGTGCTACATAATATCCAAATTCATCATCATATGATAGTTTATTTAGTGGTTCATCTATTTGATATATATCACATTGTGCTGTCATTTTATTGTCTGTTAAATTACTACAGGTTTTTTCAAATCTTTTTATTGTATCTGTTATATCATTTATATCGCTTTTTGTTACTTCTAGTTTTATTTGCTTGTCATTTACTTTTACATCTGTTGTTTTAAATATAAAACATGCAAATTTCCATTCATTATCTGTGTCTGCAACTCCTTCTTCTATTGTGAAATCTGAAAACCATGCAGTTCCTTTTGCTTCTCCTAAATATCCTCCTAATCTAAATCCTACATTTATGCTTTCTCTATTTTTAGAATTTATTATTAGCTCTATTTTTTGCCATTCATTGCTTCCTGAAATTGCAACTGAACGTTCTGTTGAACCTTCTATTGATATTTGTGCTCCTATACCCGAATTTTCTTTTATTGCTTGGACATCTTCTGTTTTTACCATACATGATATTTTATATGGCTTATTTTTTTCTACTGCTACTGCTTTATAAAACATTGCATCATTATATTCTTTAGATTCTATTTTATAGCTTCTTGCTTTGGAATATTTTTCCTCATTATCTCTTTCAAATGATGATGTATATAAATTTGATTCACTTCTTACAAATTCTCCAAAATTATTTGTTTGGTAAAATTGATATGCAAAATATAAAATTATAAACAAAATTATTGTTGTTATGTGTGATATTATTTTTGATGCTTTTTTTACATTACTTTGCTTTTTCATATGTAACTTCCTTTCCTTTCTATTTTAATATATTATAGCTAAAAAATCAATATTTTATTTTTTGAATATATTGCATTTTTTTACAAATTTATATAAAATTATTACATGAGATATGAAATATAGTTTTTAGAAAAATAATTTTTCATACTATTGTAAAGTAGCTTTGAGAAAGGAATGGATTTTAAAATGGAAGAAGATGAAAAAAAACATATAGAAAAAATATATAAAGAAAAAGCTCTTAAATTATTAAAATTTTATATGATTATAGCAATATTTAGTGGATTATCATATTTAATTGCTATATTTTTATATAAATCTTTTGATTTTGGATTAATCTTTGAAATAATTGCTTTTGTTTTTATTATAATAGCTTACAATAAAATTGAGCAAAGTGATTTTAGGTTGGGAAAAAGAAATGTTATTATAGCTATGTTTCCTATTGGTTGGTTAATTATTTACGATTTAATAAATTTAATTGCTAACATAAGTGAAGTTTTAACTGAAGTAATTATTTATTACACATCTATTGATCAATTTTTCTATTTTATAGAACCTTACTTATATGATGTTACATTAGTTGCTTCAATTATATTACTATATTTTGCCTATTCTTCTTTATGTAAAGCAGATGGTAGTAAAAAAGCTGATGATTATGTCGAATCTTTTTATGATAAGCTATAAATTTTAAATTAACTTAAATAATTTTAATAATAAAATATAAATTTTAAGTGAACCCCAAAAAAATGGAGTTCACTTTATGTTTAAAATTTAATATTTTCTTCTTCATCATATAAAATTGCATCATCTTTAGCAAGTTTTTGTTTTTTTGTTTCAATAGCTGATAGCCTATTAGATATATAAAATATAAGTATAACAAGTGCTATGTGAATTATTATGTATAACATTGTTTTTATTGAAAAATTTGTATATGCTCTTGTACTTTCTTCTATGTATGCTTGCTTTTTAGTTGTTAATTTTATTCCTGACAAGCCTACACTAACTTGGTTCTTAATTTCATCATCATCATCATTTTGCTCATATTGCTGATAAAACTTTGAAAAAGTTTCTTGATTATATTTTTTATCAAGATTTAGTTTAACTATTAAAAACATAGTAATTATTGCGATTGATATGATTCCTATTACTCTTAAATTTCTTATTAAATTTTCTTTACTACTTTTTGTAAAAAATGATATTACTCCAGTTGATATAATAGATAGTATTATTGCTACAAGCTGAGTATTTAAAAAGCCTTTTTTAATTGTTTCTAGCGGATCTTCAAAAGAGGTTTTGTATGCAAAAATATATACTCCAAATACTGTTATTAAAACTATTAAAAATGCTATTATTTCCATTATTAATAAATTTTTATCATATCTTATAATAATAAAATTTCCATTCCAATAGTTTGAATAATGTGGTACATTATATCCATTATTGTCATTATCTTTACCATTTTTACCAATTTCTATATTAGGAACTGAACCTCTATTTCTAAACATTTTTTACCCTCCAATTAATTTATATATATTATATATTATTTTTTATATAAACACAAGTATGGTTTCTTACTTCATTTCTATATAACTACTGTTTGGAAATATTAACTTAACTTCTGTTCCTTTATTTTGAACAGATTCTAGTTGTATTGCTATTCCTAATTTGTTACACAATTTTTTACATAAGTATAGTCCTATTCCTGTAGATTTTTTATTTAAAGTTCTTCCATTTGTTCCTGTAAATCCCTTTTCAAATACTCTTGTTATTTCGCCTTCTTGTATTCCCATTCCATTATCTTTTATATATAAAGTAATATTTTCTTTGGCTTGTTTTGCATAAATTTCTATTTCATTTTTTTCTTGTCTTTTTCTATATTTTATACTATTTTGAATAATTTGATTTAAAATGAATGTTATCCATTTGCTATCTGTGTTCACATACAAATTTAAATCATGTATATTAATAGAAATTTTTTCTTCAATTAATACTGTTTTATTTTTCTTTATACATTCATTTACTATATCTTTTAAACTGCTTTTCTTAATATAATAGTCTTTTTCAACTGCATTGCTCCTAGCATAATATAATGCTTGCTCTATATAATTTTCTACTTTGTCTAATTCTTCGTCTATGCTTTTTGTTGTTTCGTTTTTATTGTTTTCAACTATCATTTTACTTGTAGCTATTGGTATTTTTATTTCATGAATCCACATTTCTATATATTCTTTATAATCTTCTTGCAAATATTTGTATTTATTTACATTTTCATGCATAGATTTATCTACTTGCTCTAATATTTCTTTTAGTATTTTTCCTTCTAGAAAATTAGGCGTTTTTATGATTTCTGTAATTAAATATTTTTCTTCTAATTCATTTAATATTTTATATATCTTTTTATAATATCTCTTTTTGCTTAAATATTCATAAACAATAGAAATACTATATGCTACTACTAAGCTTATTGGAATATATATTTTTATAAAATTCCCATAAGGGTATGCAAATAAAAATATTTCTATTGTTATTATTGTAAATATTATTAATATTATTTGTAATATTTTGTCTTTTATAAAACTACTTAATTTCATGTTTTCCTCTATTTTTAACTATAAATTTATCCCAAAATGCAAGTACTGCTGGTAATAATGTTAAAATCAAAATTGTTGAGCACAAAGCTCCTTCAGATATTGTCTTACATATTTTTGCTGCAATAGCTGATGCAAAGTTTGCAATAATTAGAGTTACTATAATTAATATTGAACTTGAAGTTAGTATTGTATTAATAGATTTATTATATGATTCTATAATTGCTTCTTTTATTCCCTTAATTTTTCTATTTTCTAGGTAATATGATGTATATAAAATAGCATAGTCAATAGTTGCACCCATTAATATACTTTGAACTATTAATATTGATATAAAATACACATTTTCTCCTGCAACTGTTAATATTCCCATTGTTAAATAAACTGCACATTGTATTGTTAATACCAATATTATAGGAATAATTACTGATTTAAATGTTACTGCTACTACTATAAATATTGCTATCATTGTTATTATTGTTATAAAATTTAATTCACCATTAAAAGTTCCACTTATTTCATATGCCATTGGAGAATCCCCTATTATGTAATAATCTATATCGTCATTTAACATATCTTTTACTTTTTGAACAAATTCAAATGTTTCTGGACCTTCTAAATCAAATTTTGTATTTAATACAATTCTTGAGTAATTTTTTCCTATTAAAAGTTCTTTTGCATCTGTTATTGTTGTTTTTGCTTCTATTATATCATTTCTCATATCTTCTTCTATAAAATCTGTATATCTCTCGTCTTGTAAGATTTTATCATTTAAATACATAACAAATTCTTCTACTGTTAAAGTCCAATCGTAATTATATTCTTTATTGCTTCCATAATAAGTGTATAAAATTTCAACTGTATTTTTTTCTACATCATTGCTTAAATTGCTTACAATTGCAAAAATTTCGTCTGAAGTATATTTTACATTATTTAGGCTGTTATTCATAATTCCATTTACTGTGTTTAATTTTGATATTTTAGTTTCATCAAAGTTGCTTGCATATTCTGCATTTGTAATTACATCATCTAGTATAAAGCTAACAAATTGTTTTAATGATATTGTAGGATTTGTATTTATATATTTAAAGTTGTATAAGCCATAAAGTAAGTCTAAATCTTGTTTGTTTATGCCTAATAATGAAGATAATTCACTGCTGTTATATTTTTTATTTGCCATAACTCCATTCATTACTGATTGAACTGTAGTTAACTCTTTTATTGTACTATTTTGTATGCTACCTGAAAGTGCAGTATCGTTTTTATGTTCAAGTACAAAATTTACAAATTCTTGAGGTGTTAGTTTTGTATTGTTTTGGCTTGAAACATATAATGTGTATATATTTTTTGTATTATTTATATCTATGCCTATAAATTGTGAAAGCTCCTGATATGTGTAACTTGTATTGCTTAGGCTACTTTGCATTATAGTTGATAATAGCTGTATTTGTTTCATTTGTTGCTCATTTATATTTTCCTTTATGCTTTCAATTGTGCTATTTTCTAATATTAATTT
Source organism: uncultured Clostridia bacterium (assembly GCA_947632475.1). Taxonomy (GTDB): domain Bacteria; phylum Bacillota; class Clostridia; order TANB77; family CAG-508; genus CAG-269. The sequence continues at coordinate 36,727 of CANRPI010000006.1, forward strand.
TACAAATTCATTTGGAGAAGCAATCCAATTTTTCGTATTTCCTGTAATATAGTCAATTAAGCTATATAATTGATTAACTTCATTTACATCTATATTTAATAGCTTAGCTAGTTGGTCTGCTGTATATTTTTCATTACTGCTAAGTAAAATGTCTGGTATTGCTTGTAATTTGCTTATATCTACATCATCCAAATAATTAGTATTATTTTTTAGTGCAATTGTGTTTTCTACAAATTCTTTTATGGTTAATGTAGTTTCACTTTTTTCTTTGCTATATTTTAATAGTAAAATTTGTTTGATTTTTGATTCTTCTATTCCAAAAATTTTAGATAATTCTGTGCTATTCATTTGTTTATTTATAGTTTGTTTGTTACTGAAGGTTGATAATAATTTTATGTTTTGAATTGTTGCTTCATCAAAGCTATTTGCATAATTACTATTTGCTAATACATTGTTTAACACAAAATTTGAAAATTCTGAAATTGTCATTTTTGTTTTTATATCATTTACAGAAATGTAATATTTATATAATTCATTAGCTGTTTTACTGTCAATTCCAAAAAGGTTAGCTATTTCGTTGCTTGTCATTTTATTTTGTATAGTTTTAGTGTTTGTAAATTTTGATAATGTGTTTAGTTTATTTTTACTTTCATTATTTATTTTTGTAGAATATTTTTTATTTGTTAATACATCATTATTCATAAAGCTAATAAATTGGATTAAACTAATTTGCATATTATTGTTTTTGGATAAATAATATGTAAGTATATCATCTATGCTGTTTTTATCTATTTCTAATATGTTTGCTATATCATTTGATGTTCTTTTTTGATTTATAGATCGTTCTGTAACAAAGTTTTTTAGTCTTTCAATATCTCTTTTTGTTTCATCATCTATTTTCTCATTAGTTTTTTCGTTGTTATATGCTTCATTTTCAATAAAGCTTATAAATTCTTCAAATGTTATTTTATTATTATTTTCTTGGTTATAATAGTCATAGTATAATATTTTTAGTAGATAGTCTTCTATTTTAACATCTGAGCCTAAATCATTTAACTTGCTATTTAATTTATCATAAGTTAGCTTTTCATTTATTGTGTTTCCATATGCTAATACTTCGTCTATTTTTTCTTCGTTTTCCAATTTTTCTAAGTATTTATGAATTTTTTCTTCGTCTTTGTTTTTGTATAAAATTGCTATTTGATTTTTTTCGGTAAATATGTCTGATATTTCATCTGATTGCGAATCTGTATAGTCTATTTTTAAGTTTCCTTTTAATAAGAAACTTGCAATAAATACTATAATAAATATTGGAACTGATATATATCTTATTTTATAACTGTATTTGCCTAATTTATTTAAGGTGATTTTTGGACTTCTTTTCTTTGTCTTTTCAATTAGCTTGTCAAATATTAATATTAAATCTGGTAATACAAAGAATATGCAAATTAGACTAAATAGAACACCTTTTGCTAAAACAAATCCTAAGTCTTTTCCTATTTTAAAGCTCATAAATATTAATGCTAAAAGTCCAACTATTGTTGTTACAGAACTACTTGATATTGCTTGAAAAGCTTTGTATAAAGCATTTTTCATTGCTTCTACTTTGTTCTTTTGAGTTTTCTTTTCTTGATTGTATCTATTCATTAACATTATTGAGTAATCCATTGATAATGCCATTTGTAGTATTGATGCTATTGAGTCTGTTATATGTGATACATTTGCAAATATTATGTTTGTTCCTTTGTTTAAAACTACTGCCATTAATATTGAGGTTAGAAATAAAAATGGCTCTACATATGATTCACACATTATTATTAGTATAATTAGAGCACAAATTACTGCAAGTACTATTATATAAAATGGTAATACTGATTTATTTGCTTCAGATATGCTGCCACTTGTGTAGATTGTGTAATCTTTGTATTTTTCTGTTATTTGGTTATATATGTCTGTAGCTGTTTTTGAATCAGATTTGTCATCTACTGTTATAACATATAGTGTATAATTTTCTTTGTTATATTTTTCTGTTTCATCATATTCTACTTCTTCTACTTTTTCTATTTTTTCTAAATAGTTTTTTATTTCTTGTTTTTCTTCATTTTTTAAGTTTTCAAACATTAGGTTTAATGTACTTGTTTGGTTTTCAGAAAATTCTTCTTCCATTATGTCCATTCCAATTCTGGTTTGAGAAGTGTCTGGCAGATATTTTGCAATGTCACTATTTATTTTTACTTTGCTTGAAAATATTCCTGCAGTTATTGTAAAAATAATAAATAAGATTAAAATGAAGTGTCTTTTGTTTATTATAAAGTTAGTTAGTTTTCTCAAAGCTATTCCTTCTTTGTAAGTATATTTAGGTTTTTGCTTTTAGGCTATACCTATAAACCTTTTTAATTCTTTATATTATACTCTGATTATCCTGAAAATGGAAGTATAAATATTATTAAAGTGTCTAAATTTAGACACTTTTTTAGAAATTGTATTTTTATTTTGTTTTAACTGTGATATAATGGTTTATATATGATTTTTTTATGAAAGGATTTGTTTATGAAAGTACAGTGTCTAAATTCTTCTTCTGTTAAAACTAGAAGTTTGATTAAAAAAACTTTTGCTGAATTGATTAATGAGAAAAAACAGTTGGATAAAATTACTGTTACTGAGTTAGTTAAAAGAGCTCAACTTACAAGAAGTACTTTTTATACTCATTATGATAATATTTATGATGTTGCTCATGATTATCAGTTACAAACTATTGAACTTTTGTGTAGCGAAGATTTGAAATTGTTTTCTAAAAAGGATATTTTAAATTATTTTGATAATATTATTATGTGCCTTAAGGATAATGAGACAACTTATAAGTTGTTATTGGCTGCTGATGAGTCTCTTTTGTTTTTGGAAAAACTTAATAAAATTGCTAGTAAAAAGGTTTATGATGCTTTGAATATTAATTGTAATGATAGGTATCTTGAACTTAATGTTTCTTTTCTTATGAATGGTATTTTGGTTGAGATTTTAAAGTATTTTAGAAATGAGAGTTCTTATTCTTTGGATGAGATTTTGTTAAATATGAAAAATTGGTTTGAAAAGATTTTTGATTAATTTAAAATAATTAAAATGTGGTGTGAGTTTTAATATTAACTCACACCATAATGGTTAGCAATTATACAAATAATTTCATTATCAATGATTTATTTGTTTTTCTTATCTCCTTTGGAATTCTTATAATTAAATTTTGGAATTTCACAAAGTCCATTAAATAAACAATAAAATAACATGGACTGTATAAAATTGATTTCAACTAATTTCACATTCAATAGCTGTGGCAAAATGTTATTCCAAAAATACATTATAAGCCCTGCAGTAATGAGGATTGAAATCAATTCAAAGGCAATAATGAGAATTGCAGCTACATCCTTTGCTATTTCCTCTTTTTTAGTTTCATTAAAGCATTCTTTTTTTATAACAGCATAATCTGATTCTGCTCTATCAAGATAATTAAATCTAAGACATGCAATTGTGCACACAAGAACAATGGCTTGAAATACTGTTATTTCTTTAAAACCAAAAATATAAGTCATATTCATATTCCAAAATACACTTACAATTACGCCTCGTACTACTACTCCTATAATAACAATAGCAAAACCTAAAAAAATGACAGGAATAAATGCTATACAAAGCCTTGCTTCCTCTTCTATATTGCTCCGCCAACCATTTTTTAATTTCTCACTCATAAAAATGCCTCCTTTAGTTTTTCCAATATGCTACGTGAAGAAATTTAATATATATAAAATGGCTAAATGCCATATAAACAAATTAATTATATCATTATTTTTCACATTTTTCAATATGTAATAGGCAAAAGGCATTACTAGTAATTTTATTAGTAATGCCTTTGGGTATTTATCGGTTTTAAAATAAGGAATAAAATAACAACACATTCTGCTCTCTACCAAAATTGCGAATGTGTTGTTATAACTATATGTAGTGGTAACCGCATTCACTGCGGTTATTCATTTCCTATTTTCATTATACTTTATATTTTGAGAAATGTCAAATATAAAGCAATTTGGACCTAACTATTTTACGAAAAAACTTGTTTTTTTATGTAAAATATAGTATAATTAAGATGATATTGTAGTTATCGCACCTTTGAAAAGGTAAACTTTCGGAGGTGCAAAACTCCGAACAATTATAAGGAGGAATCAATATGAAAAAACGGTTTATTGCATTATTCTTTTTGCTGTTAATTTTCTCTATTTTATTATCTGGTTGTTCTGAAACAATAACAGAGACCATTAACAGCGAAAAAACGCAGACATCTGTAGGTACCTATTCTTTGTTTCGAACAACAGATGCTCAGGAGTATTTAAGCTTTCTCGAAAATTTTGACGAAACAAAATTCGAAATAGTTGATATATCTACAAGTATGAGTGTAACAGGTTATGGTTCTAATGAGTTTTATGTTGTAACATACAAGACCATAGAATAATGCCCGTAAACGCAGACTCCATTTTAAGTGGAGTCTGTGTTTTCTTGTGCAAACGAAAAAACTAGGTAGCTATCAGACTACCTAGCATTTTCATCTAATGGAGATTTCCATTCATTAACATTAACGCCATTCAATTTTGTATTTGGCACAATAGCAACCAAATACCAGTATGCCATATCCATTGTTCCTATTTCTGGGCTATTAGTGCTTACATTAAATTTAATTTCTTTATCTATACTAACACTTTTAAAATCTACACTTATACTTCCTGAACCATAAGTCTGTGTTTGAATAAATATAGTATTCTTAGATAAATCATAGTTTTTAGAAAGTGTAAACCCATTATAAAGTGTATAAAACATTTCTAATTCTTCTTGATTTGTTATTCTATACTTTGTATTTTTTATCGTATCATTAAATTCACTATGAGTTTTGAGTGCAAAAAAATCAATCGAAACATCATTACCGTTATCTAATAAATCAGGGGTATTATTTTCTTCATTAAATTTAAAAATTAATAATCCTACTAAAGTTATCAATATAAGTATACATATTATTACCACTATTACTACTCTTTTCATTTTAAATCCTCCTTAATTCATATTTATTAAATCATTTATTATTTCTCTTTGCATTATAATCTCATCTTAAATGAATTATATCATATAAGTTATAAAAAATCAAACCAGTTCATAACTTTTTAGAACTTATATGGTATTTTATGTAATTATTTCTCAATTATTCGGTAATAAGACCAGACTAGTATTTAGCACAAAAAAAGAAGTAGTCGCCGTCTAAAGCTACTACTCTTTATCAAGAACTTCATAATACTGTTAGAGATTTAGAGTATGAATATACAGAAAAGAAGAAAACACTTGAAAGTGAATTTAAAGATAAAACATTTGATTTAGAATATGAATATAAACACAAAATTCATAAGTTAGAAAAAGAAAATAATCATTTGCACAAAG
>CANRPI010000007.1 GCA_947632475.1 uncultured Clostridia bacterium
AATACATTTAGATAATCTGTAACTGTATTTCTGCTTATAGTAACATCTTCTTCTGTAACGTTATCATCAATGTCTTTGATTAATACATTATTAGCAGAAATAGTGCTTTCATTTCTTGCAAGAGATCTTAATAACATTTCCATTTTTTGTTTATCTCTTTTTACTCCATCTATTTCAATTATATCTTTATCTAATACTGCTTGAATATAACTTCTAGCTATTTTCATAGCTCCATTGACACTAATGTTAATTGATTCTGGCCAACCACCTCTTACAATTAGTTCTGCTATTCTTTTTAATTCTACCTTATTTACTAATTTATTTTTCACTTTATTTTCAAACAAATCTTTTAAAGAAACATCTCCCGTAGAATCTCCTGATTCATATAACGACATTGTGTACATTTTCATTTTGCAAATTCTGCCTGCTCCAGAATGATGTATTTTGTCACTTACTGGAACACTTGAACCAGTTAAAATATATTTTCCTTTTTCATTATCTTGGTCACACTTAAATCTAACTGCATCCCATATTGCAGGTACTTCTTGCCATTCATCAATAAGTTCTGGCTTATCTTTGTCTAAAACTAGATTTACATCCATTTCTGCTAAATGTTTTTCTCTAAAGTTATCTGCTGTATTATTTAAATATGTTACACTATTTGAATGATTTAAAGCAGTCCATGTTTTTCCACACCACTTTGGTCCTTCAATACTAATTGCACCAAAAACTTCTAAATTTTCTTCTATCGCCTTATCTATTAATCTGGTCATGTAACCTTTTTTTGTTAATTTCATTAACTTCCCCCCTTTTTTTAGTATAACATATCTTTATATTTTTTTCAATATGTTTTGTGCGTTTTTTGATTGTTTTGTTGTGCATTTTTTGACTGTTTTGTTATGCGTTTTTTTACTGTTTTGTTGTGCGTTCTTTGACTATATGTCTATTCCATTACGAATTTTTTCCGTTTAAGGAACTTTTTCGTAATATATGTATTTTTTAAGAGTATCAATATTTTCAAAAACTGGTGTTAACAATAACATACATGTGTGTATTGACCACCATTTTCTCTTACTCCTGGCAAGTATGCTTTTATATATCCAGGCTCCAATTTTCCTCGCTCAAATGGAGGATCTAACAATTTTATAATTCCATTTTCTTTATCTACCAAATGATTTTCTAAACTTTCCATTGAAATATATTTTTTATCATTATCACCTGCATTTGAAATTACACTCCAACTTTGTGCTATACTGTCTATTCTACATTCATCATTTTCCATACTGCCTAAGACATTTCCATCATCCATAAATGCACGCCTAAACCATCTTCCATCCCAGCCATTTGTATTAAGTTTCTTTTTTAATGTAGTTTTTATTTGTTCATATTTTATAGCCAATTCTTCATCTTTCTTTTCTTTACAAATAAGCACAAATTTTTCTAATATACAATACAAGAAAAATCCTAACCAAACGCTTTCTCCTTCGCCTTTATTTCCGACTGTACTAAAGCCATCATTCCAGTCTCCAGAACCTATTTTAGGTAGCCCATTTTTTCCAAAATTCAAGCTTTTTTCAATAGCTCTTATACAATGCTCATATATGCTTATCTCTTCTTTTGATTCCTCATATTTATCATATCTTTCATCTTGCCCTTCCTTTAAGACTTCACCTTCTAAATATGGAGTTTTTATATCAAGTATTGATTTATCTCCTGTAAATTCTATATATTCTATTGTTAAATATGCAATCCATAATAAATCATCCGAAAATCTAGTTCTTATTCCTCTTCCATTTTCTTCATGCCACCAATGAAGTACGTCTCCTTCTTTAAATTGATGCTTACTATGCTTTATTATTTGATTTTTCATAATATCTGCATCTAAATATTTTAATCCTAAAGTGTCTTGCAATTGGTCTCTAAATCCATATGCTCCTCCTGATTGGTAATATCCGCTTCTTCCAAGTAGCCTACTGGTTATAGTTTGATAAGGTACCCATCCATTTAATATTATATTAAACGATTCTAAAGGAGTATAAACTTGGAGTCTTCCGTAATAATTCTTTCCAATAGGCTTTTACAGCATTTAATTCTTGGGTGCAATTTTGTAATTTGCTGTATTTATATGCTATATTTTTACAATCCATCAATTTTTCTTCTGCACCTAAAATTATTGAAATGTCTTTACTTGCAAAGCTTTCTAGCTCAACTTCGACTTCATATGCCAAGCAAGCCTTTTTTCCAACTGTTTCATCATTATTTAAAATTATTTTCTTTAAAGCTTGTGGATTTGAAATTCCACCATCACCTAAAAAGAAATTTTTGTCCCCTGTAAAAGATGATATTTTTTCACTGCAAGATATATAAATTGGATTTGTTTCTATATCTCCTACATATAAATTTTTTGCCCACAATATATTGCTATTTCTTTCAAAATTCACTTCAATATATCCATTTGATTTTATTTCGTCTTCTCCAATAACTGGTTTTATATAATAATATAGCTTTAATTTTTTTCGATTTGGAGTTGTATTTTTTAACCTTAAAATACCAATTTTACAAGAATCTTCTTTTGGCACAAATACCTCTAGCTCTTGCTCTATTCCATCACTTTTGTGTATATACTTACAATATCCGAATCCATAAATTACATTATAATTTTTGCTATCTGGCATTGGATTTAATCCCAATGACCATGCTTTTTTGCTTTCCATGTCTTTTAGATAAATAATTTCACTAGGAATGTCAAAACTTGGATTGTTTTCCCAACTTGTTACCCTATTTAACCTACTGTTTTTATACCATGTATATCCTCCCATGTTTTCTGTAATTACTGTTCCAAATTTTTTGTTTGCTAAAATATGACTCCATACAGTTGGAAGCCTATTTTCTTTTTGCACTCTTATTAAATATTCTTTTCCATCTTCTGAAAATGCACCATATTCATTGTAATATTTTAGTTTTTCTTTGTTTGATAATATATCAATATCTTCGCTTTCTTCCTCTATTACAATTTGTGGTTGTTCCTCTTCTCCTACAAATTTATACTTTTCTAAATATTCTTCTTCTAATTCTTTTATTGCATTTTCTATTCCACCTTTACTACTATCTATTAGAATTGTAGCTACACCTTCTAAAAGTTGAATGTCATTTTTGTCAATCTCAGCTTTAGATAAGGTAAATATTCCTCCTCTTTCATTTTTCATGTATGCTATATGATTATTAAAAATGTGTGCCTCTATTTCTTCTCTTACATAGTTTTCATAACTGTGTTTTTCCTCATCTAATATTACAATTTCAACTTTGATGTTCTTTATTCTAAAAAATTCATATGCTTTTATTATTTCTTCAACTATATATGATTCATTTACATTTTTAATTTTTACAAGTATTATTGGGAAATCCCCTGAAATACCATATTTCCACAATTCTGATTGTTTTAATTGCATATTTTTTAGTTTTAAACTTTTTATTGGATTATCAAAAATAATATATGAAAGCATTTTTTGATATATTGCAATTTCTTTTCCTTTTATTCTTAAATATCTGCTTTCTGTGTCAATTCTTGCCTTTGATAGTTCAAATTGTGTTTTTACATTTTCTGGCGATTGATATTTTTTCAAACTCTCTTTTACTTTTTCTTCTTCTTCACCTACTGAAATTATTAAATCTATATTGCTTTCTTGGTTTGGTGGTATTTTTATAGTTCTTTTTAGAGCAACTACACCTTCTGTTACCAACCCTATTTTTTTTGCAAATGGAATTGAGTTTTTACACATAATAGGTATTCCTAAATTTCCTCTTCCAAAAAATTTTGATTCATCTATTTCATATTCTAAATCTCCAATTACTTCTGTTTCTTCTGCTCTTAAATTTGCTGCTAAATATATCTCTGTAGCTGATTTTTCTCTTGCTTTTCTTTTTACTATTAAGCTATTTGTTTCTTCATCAAATTTAGTAATTAAAAACAAATTATTAAATATTGGATGTGAATAATCTTGCTCTTTAGTTGAAAGCACTGGTTCGAAATATGCTGTTACTTCTAATATTTCTTCTTCATTTCCATGATTTTCTAGTGTAACTCTTCTTAATTCCACAGGTTCTTCTAAGCCTACAGTTGTTTTTATTTTTGTTTTTATATTACCATTTGTTATTTCTTGTTCATCTTTATCTGGCATAAAACTTATTTGATATTTGCCTTCTTGCTTATCATTAAAAGAATAATTTGAGCTCCATATTTTTTTGGTTTTTATATTTTTTATTATAAAAAATATTCCTTGTGAATAATCATCTGTTGGTTTAAATCTATTTATATAAATATCTTTATATTTACTTACTCCTTGTCCTTTTTGATTCATTGCAACTGTATAATCTTGATTTGATATTACATTTCCTGTAATTAGTCTTTCATCAATTTTATTATAAGTTGTTTGTATATAATTTTCATAATCTTTATATTTTAGTTTTTCAACCTTTTCCTTGGTTTCTTTTGTTATTATTGAAGTGTCTGGTATGGTTTCTTGAAGTAATATGCTAGCTCCTTCCATTTCTGGATTTTGCATAAATCTTTTTTGTAAAATGAAATCATTAAATAAATTATTTATTGAAAGAAGAATTAACCCTTGATGATGTGCCATATAAGTTTTTACTACACTCGAAGTTTTTCCTCTTTCTACTCTTTCTGGTGTAAAATCAATTGATTCATAAAAGCCATATTTATCATACATTCCTTCACTTTCTAGTATTTTTAGATTTTTTACTACCTCTTTTGGAACATCTGTAATTGCTAAAATACTTGCATATGAACTAACTACTAATTCATCTGCTAAACCTCTTTTTAAACCTAACCATGGAATTCCAAATGCTTTATATTGATAATTTGATTGTAAATCTTTTAGGTTAAATGCAGATTCAGAAATTCCCCATGGGATATTTAGCTTTTTGCAATATTCAATTTGGCTCATTATTAAAAATTTACAAGATTCATCTAAAAGACTTCCTTCGTATTTTGGAATGTTTATATTTGGCATTAAATATTCAAAAGCTGTTCCTGACCAAGAAATTAATCCTTTATATTTTCCTAAAACAGTTAGTGTTTTGCTCAAATGATTCCAATGTTTAGAAGAAATGTCTCTTTTGGCAATTGCAATAAAACTTGCTTGTCTCGCCTCTGAAGCTAGTAAATCATAATATGAATCAGTTAATTTATTGTCTTCTATATTGTATCCAATAGAAAAAATTTGCTGTTCATTATTAAATAGAAGTGAAAAGTCTGTATTTTCAATCATTTTATTTAAAATTTCTATTGTTTCTTCTATTTTTTCTTTATTTATATCATCTTTTTGCAATAAAGAAGTGTCTCCGTGGCACATTTGTGCCATTAAGAAACGTCTCCATGGCACATTTTGCTACATACATGTATCCAACTAAGTTTCCGCTATCAACTGTTGATACATATCTTGGCGATAAAGGCTCTTTTGTTTTTATGTTGTACCAGTTGTATAAATGGCCATTCCATTTTGGTAGTTCATTTATTGTTTCTATTATTTTTGTTAATAGGCTAACTGCTTTTTCTAATGGTATATATTTTAAGTCATATGCAGATATTACTGCAAGCATTGATAGACCAATGTTTGTTGATGATGTTCTTGGAATTACTTTTTGTTTTCTGTCTTCTTGATAGTTGTCTGGTATTAGATAGTTGTTTTCTGGTGTTAGGTTTTCTTCAAAAAATTGCCATGTTCTTCTTCCTATTTCTAATACATATTCTTGTTCTTTTTTGTTTAATTTTTCTATGGCTTTTTTTCCTTTTTCTTCTTTGCTTATATACCACATTATTAGTGGTGCTGATATCCAAAGTATTCCTAATATTCCTGCAAATATGTTGTTTTTTAATAGTCCTAGTGATATTGATATTATTCCAGATAAAAAGTTTATTGACATTTGGTTGTAATATGATGCTAAACTTGTTTTTGCCTGTTTTTCTGCTTCTTCTGAAGTTGTCCACTCTAGTAAATGTACTTTACTTATTAACATTCTATATATTGTTTTTACTATTGATTTTAATGATATATATGCTTTATATGGTAAACATGCTAATGTTATTACTAACCTATATAATGCTCCTTGTATTCCTGTTATTTTTGGTGTAAATGTTTTTTGCTTTTGCTCTCCTTCTTTTTTGAACATTATTTTGTTTATCATTTCTAGTATAAATGGAAATATTACTATTATTGATAATAATAAAATATTTGGATATATTGTTTTTTTGTATAATATTCCTATTATGTTTAAGTATATAAATGCTATTATTGTTGATATTTCAAATAGACTTCTTCTTAAATTATCAAATATCTTGTATTTAGAAAGTAAGTTTAATGGACTTGATTTTTTTAACCATCTTGTTATTTGCCAGTCTCCTCTTATCCATCTTGCAAGTCTATTCATAAAGCTATTGTATTTTCCGTGGATAACCATCCATAAGCAAAATGTCTGAAGCTAGACCACATCTTAAGTAACATCCTTCTAATAAATCATGACTTAATACTGTATTTTCTGGTATAGCATTTTCCATAACTTCTGAAAATACTTTTACATCGTAAATTCCTTTTCCTGTGAATATTCCTTCTCCAAAGTTGTCTTGATATGTGTCTGATATTGCATTTGTATATGAGTCTATTCCTCCTGCTCCTGCAAATATTTTTGTGAATAAATTTTTATAACTGATTGATAGATTTACTCCTACTTTTGGTTGCATTATTCCATATCCTTCTACTACTATGTTGTTTTCTATTATTGGTTTATTTAGTATATGTGCCATTGCTCCTACTAATTCAAATGCTGAGTTTAGTATTAGGTCTGTATCTGCATCTAATGTTATTATATATTTTATATTTTTCAATTTAGGTTCTACTTTGGTTAGGGTATTTGCTCTAAATGGATTTTTTATTTTTCCTAATAAGTAATCATTAAATTGGTTTAACATTCCTCTTTTTCGTTCCCACCCTAAATATGAGGCTTCTTTTTCGTTCCATTGTCTTTTTCTATATATAAAATTAAATATTGGTATTTCTTCTATTTCTTTTTGGTATTTTTTATTTAGGTCATTTGCTAATTTTTCTCCACTTTTTATTATTTCATTGTCAATTTTTTCTTCTTTATTTGCACTTTCTGTGCAGTCTCCTAAAAGTGTGAAATATAAATTTTTTGATTTATTCGCTAAGTAAAATACTTCTAGCTTTTTCATTAATCCTTCTACTTTTTCTTTTGAATTTACTATTGTTGGAATTACTACCATGGTTGCGTTTTCTTTGTCTATTCCTTTAGAAAAGTCTAATTTTGGTATTGGTTTTGGTTTTACTATTTTACTTAATATATATTGAATTAGTTGTATTGAAAATTCTGAACTTGGTATTAAAAATAATATAAAACTTATTACATATATAAACCAATTTTTAGTTGATATATTTAAAATTTGAGCTAAACCTAATGATATTAAAATTGTAAGTATTGATATTGCTGTTATATATAGTTTTACTTTTGAATTTGAATCTAATTTTTTACTTGATTTATAGTTTAAACTTTTTAGTAATTCTTCTTGTCCTTTTTCTTCTATTAAATAGTACCCTATATGAGCTTGTTTTGTATTAGAAGGCATTTTTTCTGATATTTCTAATATTTTTTTTGCTATATATATTTCAGATATTTTGGTTTTTTTAGATATTTCTTTTATTTTGTTTCTATAATATTCTTTTGTTTTATTATCCATTTTGGAATATGTGTTATTATGGTCTTTTTTTAGTAATTCTTCAACTCCATTTACATTTTCAAATATTTCTAAAAAGTTAATTCTTTGAATCTTTTTTATGCTTGTAATGCTATTTCCTATTGAAACTTTTCTAACTGCTATATCAAAATGTTCTTTTTTTATTACTTCAGATACACTTGTACCTGCCATTTCAACTGTTTCTTCTAACGCTTTTAAGTAGCTATAACCTTTTTTTCCATATCTTTTTAATATATATGACATATATTCTATAAATGGATATCTAACATCACTATATGTGTCTTTTTCAATTTTTTTGCTAAATCCTTTTTCTTTAAAAGTTAAGTTTTGCTTATCTTTGCTTTCTACTAATCTTTCAACTATGCTTTCTGCTCTGTATTTTTGAATTTGACAACTATATATTTTTTCACATATTTCTCTTATATTTTCTATTATCGCAATTTGTAAGAATGTCCCTATGTTCCAAATTTCTTCCATACTTAATAATTTCTTTTTTTGATAACTTTTTAGGTAGTCTTCTAAGTCATTTTTTTCTATTTTATTGTCTGTGTATGCTACAATTTCACTTGCTAATACATATATACGTGCAAAGCCTCTATATTGCCCATTTGCTATTCCTACAAAGCTTGTGTATTTTTTTACTGTTAACTCTTTTTGTATTTGTTTAACTATTTCTTCTATTATATAAAAGTTGTCTAATAACCATTCTCCTGCTGGATGTATGCTTATTCCTAGTTTTAGGTGTTCGTTTAATAAGTTATATACTGCTTTTATTGTGTTGTAACTTTCTATTGTATGTGGTACTGGATATGTGCTTTTTTCTGATTTTCTCATTAAATTATGTCCTGATGCTATTTTTTCTAAATGATTTTCTAATTGGCTTTTTCCTAATATGGTTCCATTTATTTTTAGTATTTTATCTGTTTTCAAAAAATTCCACTCCTTGCAAATATGTTTTACACATATTGTTCGCAAAAAGTGGAAAGTTTATACATTTGATATTATTATATTTAATGTTTTTAATCTCTTTCTTCTTCATATGTATTTTCTTGAGATACTTGTTCTTCATTTGATTTGACTACATCGCTTTTATTGTTGTTTTCTATTTGTTCTGTTCTTTCTTCTAGATATTTTTCTAGTAATGCATATATGTATACATTTTCTGCTTCGTTACTATATTGAGGTGTATTTGGTTGTTTTAAAAGTTCATTTCTAATTTCTTCTAAGTTTACGTTTTCTTTGTTGTTACTATATTTGATATTATGTGCTTCTAAATAGTTTACTTCTATATCATATATTTTGTTTCCTATGTCTATAAATCCTGCTACTACTTTTTGATTTTTTTTGTCTACTAATGTTAATATGTTTCCAATATAGTCTGCTTTTTCTGTTAGGTCTTCTAATTGCATTATATATTTTTGATTTTCTTCTAATTTTTCTTGACTACGATCATATATATATTTTATATTTCCATTGTTGTTTTCTTCAATTATATAATTAGAGTTGGTTTCTATTATTCCTAAGTCTGAAATTTTTGATTCTGGATATTTTTGATTGTATATATCCATAATTATTTGGTCTATAGTTTTTGCTTGTTGTTTGATTTCACTTGTAAATGTTTCTCTTGCAGTTGGAGTTTCAGGTTCTTTTGTTTGTTCTTCAGTTGCTTGCTTATTTCCTTCTGGTAATGCTGTGGTATCTATTCCTCCTAAAATTTTACTTGCTATTCCTACTCCTAATATTCCTACTAAAAAGCCTTTAAATGCTGTCTTTCTTGCTTCTCTATAAAATGTTTTCTTTACTATTTTTTTTCTTTCTTCACTTGTTAATTTTCTTCCAACTTTTTTTTGCTCTGATTTTACTTCTGCTTTTATTTTGTCTTTTAGTCCTTTTATCATTTTATCTTTTAAACTTGTTTTCATAAATTTAATTTCCTCCTTAGATTAAATCAAATTTATTATAACATTATTTAAATTAAAATACAACTTTTTAATAAATTTTTATTTGCTTCATATAAATAATTGTTACTACTACGAAAATGTAAGCAAAAGTTTAAAGAACAAGACAATATATAAACTTTTAATTAAGTATAATACTTAATTAAAAGTTTTATTTTTAACATTATTGATTTTTTCTTTACTTCATGTTATTATGTTTATAGTACATAAGAAAACTTGGAGGAATTATAAATGTTAGAACCTACATTTGATTTTTATGATAGAACCAGTCTTAAATCATATAATTTAAATGAAAGCATGAGATATCAATTAAACATGCTAGATAGTTTAGATGTATTTACAAGAAAGCACTGCGAAAATGTTGCTAGTATAACATGTAGACTTTGTGAATATTTACATTGCAATAAATATTTTACTGAATATTGCACAATATGTGCATATTTACATGATATAGGCAAACAATTTATCCCACCATCTGTTTTACAAAAACCTGGGAAATTAACAGACGAAGAATATGAAATAATGAAAACTCACACAACTATTGGATATCAAATATGTATGAAAGACCCTCAATTAAGACCATATGCTGCAGGTGCATTATACCATCATGAAGCCTTAAATGGCTCTGGATATCCTCAAGGATTAACTAAAAAAGATATTCCTTATGAAGCTCAAATTATACGTGTCGCAGATGAATATGATGCAATAGTTAGTAAAAGACAATATAAATCTCACATTGATATATCAGACACTTTACAAATTCTAATTGAAAATACAAAACCAAATCAGCAAGTAAATAAATCAGATGCTTTAAATCATATGCTAGAAACTGCAAAACTTGGAAAAAACAATCCACTAATAGTAAAAAAACTATTTAAAGTAGTTATTGATGATATTGAATATGAAATTTCATGTACTTCTGATTATGTATCACATTTAAAGAATGAAATTAAACGATTGAAACAAATTGAAGCATATCAAAAACAATTTGATAAAGCAACAAAAGAAAAAGATAAGCAATATTATTTAGAAGGCATGAAATATCTTTTCAGAAATAATGAAACAATAGAAAATTATAAAAATATTTACAAAGAATACCAAAATGCTTATGAACTTAGAAATAATGCGCTTCAGCATTTAAATGAAGAAATTAAAAAAATTAAGAAATTAAAAATATAAAATTTACGCTTTAAAAAATGATTTTTCACTTTTTAAAGCGTTTATATTTTGTATTATGCAAAATTTTATAATTTATATTATTCATTGTCTAGTCCAAAACTTACGCCTAATGCATTATTTACTTTATCTATAATTTCCTCATCATCAATGTGCCCAATTCTTTCTTTTAGTCTACTCTTATCTATAGTTCGTATTTGTTCTGCTAAAACTACTGAATTATTTTTTAGGCCACATGAAGCTGAATCTATTTCTATATGTGTTGGTAATTTTGTTTTTCCTGTTTGAGATGTTATTGCAGCAGCGATAACAGTTGGACTATACTTATTTCCTAAGTCATTTTGTATTATCAAAACAGGTCTTATTCCGCCTTGTTCTGAACCTACAACAGGACTTAAGTCTGCATAAAACATATCGCCTCTTTTTATTTGCATATTCTTCACTCCTAATATTACTGTATTGTCAAGTATATTATGTGTTACTTAAAATATCAGCCTATAAAGTAAAGAAATAAAGCTTACCAATTATTATTTATTTTGGTTAACTATTTACATTTACTTCCTTATATAATATGTAAATAGCTGTATTTTTGTTAGCATCTTTTATTTCCATTTTTACAGGATTTGCAGTACTTCTGTCTATGTAAAGTTTTTTTAAGTTTGTTTGCATTATAATTTGATTTTCTGATTCTTTAAATCCTGCATTTTCATCATTTTTATAGTCTTTTATAAAAGAGTCTAAATCTAAGCAATTGTCTGAAATATAATTATATTTTTCAAATAGAGTCACCAAATTCAAATTACTGTTTTCTAGCCTTAGATTTTCTCCTTCTTTAATTATTTTTACTCCTGCTATATTGCTTGGCTCTAATACTTCTTGTTTTTTATTATTTTCATTGTTATATTCTTGTTTTATTACATATTTATTTTCATTTTTATTGCTTTTTACTTCTACTTCTATAACTGCTTTATATGAACTGATATTTAAAATATTTTCAACTATTTCTTGACTAGTACTATTATTACCAATTTTTGATTTTTTAACCGTTTTATTATTAAAAATTATAAAAAGTGCTATACAAACTATAATTACTAACATAATTATTATAAATAATTTTTTATTTTTCAAAAAAATCCCTCCAAAAAACAAATAAAAAAAGTGAATTTTTAAATTCACTATATTTTTATTCTATAAAATTTTAAATATTCATTGCTTTGATATAAATTCTTGTATTGCTTCTATTAATTCTCTTTTAGTTTCCACTGTATTTACAAAATTTCTAAATTCACTAGAATTTCTCATGTTCTTTGTATACCATGAAATATGTTTTCTTAATTCCTTAATAGCAATTTCACCCTTTTCTTCTACTGCTAGATTTATATGTTCTTTTATCACTTCCAATTTTTCCTCATTTGTAGGCTTTTCTAGCTTTTCACCTGTCTTTAAAAAATGCATAATTTCTCTAAAAATCCATGGATTTCCAAAAGAACCTCTTCCTATCATTATTCCATCTACATTTGTTTGCTTAAACATTTTATATGCTGTTTCTTCATCTACAATGTCTCCATTTCCTATTACTGGTATATTCACAGCTTGTTTTACTTGTTTTATTATTTCTAAATCTACATTTCCTGAATAAAATTCACTTCTAGTTCTCCCATGAACAGTTATTGCAGATATTCCTACTTCTTCTGCTATTTTAGCTACTTCTACTGCAACTATATGCTCTTTATCCCAACCTTTGCGTATTTTTAAAGTTACAGGTACTTTACTATTTTCTACAACTACTTTCATCATTTTTTTAGCTTTTTCTAAATCTAATAAAAGTTTACTTCCATCCCCATTTTTAACTACTTTAGGTGCTGGACACCCCATATTAATGTCTATTATATCTGCAAATTCACTCACTTTGTTTGCTGCCACTTTAAAAGATTCTTCATCACTTCCAAAAATTTGGAAACTTATAGGTCTTTTCTCTCCTTTAGTATTTAAAAGCCTTTTTGTCTTTTCATCATTATAAAATAGCGCTCTTGCACTTGCCATTTCTGTGCAAACCATGCCTGCTCCAAATTCTTTGCATATAACTCTAAAAGGCAAGTCCGTTACACCTGCCATTGGAGCTAATATTAAATTATTTTCTAATTCTACATTTCCTATCTTCAATTTATGCAAAAACATCTTATCTCCTAAATTTTTTAAACACATTACATCTTTTAAAAATATTACATCATTTAAACATATTACATCTATTTAAACATATTACATCTATTTAAACATATTACATCTATTTAAACATATTACATCTATTTAAAGAATTATATATAATAATTATTTATAAATTCTGAATTGAAAGTAATTGCAAGTAGAAATTGTATGAAAATTTTGTTAGGGAATCTCATGGGCAAAAAATTCCAAAAAGAATTTTTTGAGCCTGAATGAGGGCGCTAACAAAATTGAATTACAATTTCTCTGAAATTACTTGAACGAAGAAATTATAAAGAATTATTATATATAATTTAGCAAACTTACTTTATAAAAATAGTCTTTTGCCTTTTACTACTAATATTCAATAACAACCCTATACATATAAAATTAGTAATTAAAGAGCTTCCACCATAACTAATAAAAGGAAGAGGTACACCAGTTATTGGTAACAATCCCATCACCATTCCAATATTTTCTATCATATGGAACATAAAAACACCTGTTATTCCGCTAGCAATTAGTGAGCCCAATAAATCTTTAGCAGTTTTTGCAACATATACACACTTTGTAATTAAAAACACATACAAAATAATAACAGCACCTGCAACTATAAAGCCCATTTCCTCGCCTATTACTGCAAAAATAAAATCTGTAGTTTTAGGATAAAGAAAACCTAATTGAGTTTGGTTTCCTTTAAGTAAACCCATTCCAGTCAAGCCGCCTGCTCCTATTGCTAATTTAGATTGGATTATATTATATCCTGCTCCTCTTGGATCTGATTCTGGATGTAAGAATATATCTATTCTTTGTTTAGCATGTTCTGGTAATACAAAAATATATAATACTGGAAGTAAAATTACTATTAACATTAGTGTTACTATTATATATTTTTTATCTATTCCAGATGCAAATAACATTAATGCTGTTGCAATTAAAAACGCTGCTGCTGTACCATAGTCTGGTTGTTTTATTATTAGTAAAACTGGAAGTCCTAATATTGCCATTATTATTAATAGCCTAGTTGGTTTATTTATATTACTTTTATTTCCTTCTTGTATTTTATTTATGCTATATGCTAAAAATAATATTACAAATATTTTTGCAAATTCCGCTGGTTGAAATGAGAAAAATCCAATGTCAAACCAGCTGGTTGCTCCATTTACTGGAGTGGTAAATAAAACCGCTATTAACAATATAATGAATATTCCATAAAATATGGGGGATATTTTTACTATGGTTTCATAATCTATTAAAGTTACTATAATTACTATTACTATACTTACTCCAAACCATATGCATTGTTTATTAAATTCATCATAGTCTGCTTCTTGGGTTGCAGAAAATAGTGCAATTAATCCTATTATACATAGAACAATTGCAACTATTAATAAACTCCATTCTATATTTTTTAATTCTCTTTTTCTCATTAAACCACTCTTTTTCTATTTTATTTATTAGTGTTTACTATTTCTTTTGTTTGTTCTTCTTTGTTTTCTTCTTTTTCACTTTTTTCTTCGTTTTCTTGTTTATTTTCTTTTTCTATTTTAGTTTCTTTTTTTTCTTGTTTGTTGCTTTTATTTTTTTCTGTATTTTTTTCTGCATTTTCTTCTTTTTTATTTTCTTTTTCTTCTTTTGGTTTTTCTTCATCTTTAGCTTTTTGAGAGTTTTGTTCTTTATTTGCATTTTCTTCTTTAGTTTGTTCACTTGGCTTGTTTTCTAGTTTTCTTGCTTCATTTTTTATATTTAAAATTGGAATATTAGCATATAATGCTGGTGCTCCATTGCTTCCATCTGAGTTTTCTTTGTTTGTAAGTCTTACGTCTATTGCACTTTCGTCTACATCTATGTATTTTTTTATTACTTCTATAATTTCTTGTTTCATTAATTCTAGGAAGTCTGCTGATACATTTGCTCTGTCTTGCATTAGTACTAAATGTAGTCTTTCTTTTGCTGTTTCTCTAGAATTTCCTTGAAATTTGTTATTTCCTTTTTTATTTAGTTTTTTTCTAAACATATTGATTAAGTTGTCGAACATTATTCCTACTTACCCCCATATTGTTTTTATTTTTTAAATATTCTTTTGATTTTTGAGAAAAATCCTTTTTCTCTTCCTGGTATTGTTACTTCTATTTTTTCTCCTAATACTCTTTTTGCTATTTCTATATATGCTTTTCCTGATGGTGCTCTTTTATTTTGTATAACTGGTTCTCCTTTGTTTGTTTGTGTTATTATGTATTCATCGTCTGGTACTACTCCTATTAAGTCTATTGATAAAAGATCTACAATGTCATCTACATCCATCATTTCGCCTTTTTTTACCATGTTTGGTCTTATTCTATTTATTACTAGCTCAGGATTTTTTATTTCTGATGATTCTAATAACCCTATTATTCTGTCTGCATCTCTTATTGCTGATATTTCTGCGGTTGTTACTACTATTGCACGGTCTGCTCCGGCAATGGCGTTTTTAAATCCTTGTTCTATTCCTGCTGGGCAATCGATAAGTATATAGTCAAATTCTTCTTTTAGCTTTGATACTAAATTTTTCATTTGTTCTTCATTAACTGCACTTTTATCTCTAGTTTGGGCTGCTGGTAGTAGGTATAGTTCTTTGAATCTTTTGTCTTTTATTAATGCTTGTCTTAGTTTGCATTTTTCTTCGACAACGTCTACTATGTCATATACTATTCTGTTTTCTAGTCCCATTACAACATCTAGGTTTCTTAAACCAATATCTGTGTCTATTAATGCTACTTTTTTGCCTTCTAATGCTAAACTTGAACCTAAATTTGCAGTTGTTGTTGTTTTTCCTACTCCACCTTTGCCTGATGTTATAACTATTACTTCTCCCATAATCGCTAGTTATGTTAGCCTAAAAATGGCTAGCATATTCTCCTTTCTTTTTTCTTATAAACTTTGTTTTCCTTTTTTCCCTAAGTTTTTAAAGTCTATTTTTGATAGGTATATAATATAACGAAATCGCCAAAAAGTCAATTGATTTAACATAAAAAAAGAAAAATTTGCTACTCTTATTGAAGTTTTGCTATTTTTGTTATATAATACTTAAAAATATTTTAATTTACATGGAAGAAGCGCTAGTTTGAAAGGAAATAATTTTTCATATCTTATGTTTCTTCCAAGAAAAGCTAGAAAGGAATGAAATTTACAATGGAATACAAATTTAGCAAAATAGAAAAAAAGTGGCAAGATTATTGGGATGAAAATAAAACGTTTTATACAGATGTTTGGGACTTTTCAAAACCAAAATATTATGCCTTAGACATGTTCCCATATCCATCTGGTCAAGGGCTTCATGTAGGTCATCCAGAAGGATATACAGCAACTGATATAATGTCTAGAATGAAAAGAATGCAAGGTTACAATGTTTTGCACCCTATGGGATGGGATGCATTTGGGCTTCCTGCAGAGCAATATGCAATAAAAACTGGTAATCATCCTGCTGGTTTCACAAAAGCCAATATTGCAACTTTTAAAAAGCAACTAAAAATGCTAGGTTTCTCATTTGATTGGGATAAAGAAGTATCTACTTGTGACCCTAACTTTTACAAATGGACACAATGGATATTTAAGCAATTATTTAAAGATGGTTTAGCCAAATTAATAGAAATGCCTGTAAATTGGTGTGAAGAATTAGGATGTGTTTTATCAAATGACGAAGTAATTGATGGAAAAAGTGAAAGAGGCGGTTTTCCAGTTGTACGTAAAAACATGAAACAATGGGTTTTAGACATACCTAAATATGCTGACATTTTATTAGACGGATTAGACGAAATTGATTGGCCAGAATCTACTAAAGAAATTCAAAGAAACTGGATTGGAAAATCAGAAGGTGCAGAAGTCACTTTTGAAGTTGCTGACAGTGACAATTTAAAATTTACAGTTTTCACTACAAGACCTGACACTCTATTTGGTGCTACTTACTGTGTATTAGCTCCAGAGCTTGATTTAGTTGATAAAATCACCACTCCAGCGCAAAAAAATGCAGTAGAAGAATATAGAAAATTGCCTGCTTCTAAGTCAGACTTAGAAAGAACCGAACTTAGTAAAGAAAAAACAGGTGTATTTACAGGAAGTTATGCTATAAATCCTGTAAATTGCAAAAAAATTCCTATATGGATTTCTGACTATGTACTAGCCTCATATGGTACTGGATGCATCATGGCAGTTCCTGCTCATGACCAAAGAGACTATGAATTTGCAACCAAATTTAATCTTGAAATTATACCAGTATTAGAAGGTGGAGACATTTCAAAAGAAGCCTTTGTAGGAGATGGAATACATATAAACTCTAGCTTTTTAAATGGGCTTAATAAAGAAACTGCAATTTCAAAAATTATAGATTGGCTAGATGAAAAAGGACTTGGTAGAAGACAAGTAAATTATAAACTACGTGAATGGATATTTGCAAGACAACGTTATTGGGGTGAGCCTATTCCAATAGTTTATGTAGATGATGAAATGAAAGCTTTAGCTGATGAAGATTTACCTTTAATTTTACCAGAATTAGAAGATTATGCACCATCAAAAACAGGTAACTCACCTTTAGACAAGGCAACTAACTGGGTAAATACCACATTTGAAGGAAAGCCTGCTAAAAGAGAAACAAGCACAATGCCTGGTAGTGCAGGTTCAAGTTGGTATTTCTTAAGATATATTGACCCTAAAAATGATGATGAATTTGCCAATAAAGAATTATTAAAACATTGGCTACCTGTAGACTTATATGTTGGTGGACCTGAGCATGCAGTTGGTCACTTACTATATTCAAGATTTTGGAACAACTATTTATATAATAAAGGTTATGTTCCTGTTAAAGAACCATTTTATAAACTTCGTCATCAAGGAATGATTTTAGGTACTAATGGAGAAAAAATGAGTAAATCTAAGGGAAATGTAATTAACCCAGATGACATGGTTAAACAATATGGTGCAGACAGCTTAAGAATTTATGAAATGTTTATGGGACCAATTGAAAGTAGTAAACCTTGGGACCCAAATGGAATTGATGGATCTAAGAAATTCTTAGATAGAGTTTGGAGACTATACACCGAATCTAATAAAATCACAGACTCTGCAAATAAAAAACTTGAAAAAGCATATCATTATACAGTAAAAAAAGTTACCAACGACTATGAAACTATGAACTTTAACACTGCAATATCTCAAATGATGATTTTCATTAATACAGTAAATAAAGAGGAAAGTTTTCCAAAAGAATATGCAGAAGGATTTTTAAAATTATTAAATCCAGTTGCCCCTCATATTACTGAAGAATTGTGGAATTTCTTAGGACATAATAATACAATTGCTTATGAAGAATGGCCAAAATATGATGAAAATAAAACCATTGCAGATACAATCACTTTACCTATTCAATTTAATGGTAAATTAAAAGCTACAGTTGAAATTGATTTAGATGAAGATGAAGCTTCTGTCAAAGAAAAAGTTCATAATACAATAGATTCTAAACTTGAAGGAAAAACTATTGTTAAAGAAATATATGTAAAAAATAAAATTTACAACATTGTAGTAAAATAAAAATGTGCCATGGAGGACGTTTCTTCCTGGCACATTTGTGCTAGGAGAAAACTTTTCTCTAGTATATAAAATTTTTTTATATAACCAATAGTATATTTTTTACTTTGTCACTAAAATGTAACTAAGATTTAATATTTTTGAAATACTTTTAATTTCTTTTTATAGTATAATATGGGTAAAGAATTTTAAAAAAGGAGATTCATGTATATATGAGTATAGAGTCTATGTTGAAAAAAGATGGAATTGAAGTTATCAATAAAATAGATACATTAAGAGTCAATACTATTGCTAAAAATGTATCAACTAAAATATGTGAAACTTTTCCTCAATATCATTTAAATCAAAATGAATTATTTATAAAATTGTGTAGACTTGATATGTTCAGAGCAAAAATGCCTGAAGGATTAGCAGAAGCTAACTACTTTTATAAAAATACATCCATATATTTTAATGAACATATTCCTGACAGCGATTTAGAAGAATTTGCTATCCACGAATGTATACATTATCTTCAAGAAGTTAAAGACAAAAAAAATTACTTAATAAGAATGGGGCTTTGCAATTATACTGAATTTAAGATATATGGCTTAGGAATAAATGAGGCTGCTGTTCAGCTTATGTCATCAAAAATAAATGCTATACCAAAAGAATATGTTAAATATTTTGGTATAAGTTTTGCAACAATAAGTCCTTCATATTATCCATTAGAATGCTGTTTAGTTAACCAATTAGCATATCTTATTGGTGAAGATGTTTTGTTTGATAGTACTTTAAACAGTAATGATAATTTTAAAATACAATTTGCAAATTGTACTTCTAATAAGGTTTATATGGCAATTCAAAATGCTATTGATGATATTTTAAATAAAGAAGAAGATATTGTTAAATTGAATAATAAAATACTTGAAATTGATGATAGAAATAAAAGAGTAGATGGTTATCTTTCTAAAATTGATGAATTGAAAAATGAAATTTCATTATTATTTATGAGAACTCAAAATTTGATTATATCAAGCTATTTTGATAGTACTTTTGATAAAATTACTAATTTAGAACAACTAGAAAATTATAGAAGGAAATTATATACTTTTAAAGATTATTTAGGTTTTAAAGATGGTTATACATTTTTTAGTGATTATTATGTGAAAAAAATGGAAGAACTAGAAAATAAATATAATGCTTTGGAACATGGTGAGTTTGAAACCTCTCTTACATTAGTTAGTAAAAAAGAAAGTAAAATTGTTGCATTTTTTAAGGCATTAAAAAAACTTATATTAGGTAAATCTAAAGAAGAAGATTCAATTTATGATAAATAGAAAAACAAAATTTTAGAATTTAATTTAAAAAAGAACCAAAACTTATTTTTAAGTTTCAGGTTCTTTTTTTATAATCTTTCTAAAATTGATTTTGCTGCTTCTCTTCCAGAGTTTGCAGCCCATGCAACTGTTCCTTTTACTCCTGCCAAATCTCCTCCTGCATAAATTTTAGGATTTGAAGTTTGATAAAATTCATTTATTTTTACATTTCCATATTTATTTAATTCTAAACCTAGCTTATTTACAAATGATGCTGGCTTTGAACCTAATGCCATTATTACATAATCTGCTTTTATATTATAATTACTATTTTCTATATTAACTGGAACTAGCCTAGATTCTCCTTCCTTTTGTATAAGTTCTGTTTTTATTAGTTCGACTTTCTCTACATTTCCTTGATTATCTGGAATTATTTTTGTAATATTATTTTGAAATAGAAATTCTATATTTTCATTTAATGCCTGTTCAACTTCTTCATCTTCTGCTGGCATTTGTTCTCTAGCCCTTCTATATATTATTTTTACTTCTTTAGCTCCCTTTTTCTTTGCTGTTCTTGCACAATCTATTGCAACATTTCCGCCACCAATAACTAACACTGTTTTTCCTTCATAATTTGGGTGCATATTATATTCTAATAGCTCATTTCCACCAAATACGCCTTTTAGTTCTTCTCCTTCTATTCCCATTTTTGTAGATATATTTGCACCAATTGCTAAAAATATTGCATCATATGTTTTTTGTAATTCTTCTAAATTTAGATTTTTACCTAATTCTTGATTATATTTTACTTTTATTCCTAACTCTAAAATATTATCAACTGTTTTCTTTACTATATCTTTTGAAAGTCTAAATTCAGGAATTCCATGTACTAATAGTCCTCCTAAGTAATTGTATTTTTCATATATTGTAACATCTATTCCCGCTTTTGCTAAAAATGCACTTGCTGTAAGTCCTGCTGGTCCTCCTCCAATTATTGCAACTTTTTTTGCATCTTTTTGTTTTTTTATTTCTTCTTTCCAACAATCCAATAATGCTTTATTATTTTTTACTGTTTTGTCAAATACTATTGCTTCTAATTCTCCTATTGATACTGGGTTTCCCTTTATTCCTCTTATACAAGCTCCTTGACATTGTTTCATGTGTGGACATATTCTACCACATATTCCTGGTAATACTGTAGTTTTTGATAAAATTTTATATGCTTCTTTGTAGTTTTCTTCTTTTATTTGTTTTATAAATTCTGGTATGTCATTCTCTAATGGACATCCTTTTTGAGAACATGGCTTTATTTTACAGTTTAAACAGTAATTTGCTTTTTCAATTGTTGTTTTCATTTTTCTACATTTCCTCCTATTATTGTGCCATTAAGAAACGCCCCGTGGCACATTTGTGCCATTAATAAGCATCCCCTTGGCACATTTGTGCCATCAAGAAGTGGCTCCGTGGCACACTAAATACTAATTTTAGGTCATTTATAAAATCAATTTTCTTGCTTTCATCTCTCAATAGTGCTGCCGGATGCCAAGTTGGCATATATTTTATTCCTTTTCTTTCTATCCATTTTCCTCTAGATGCTGTTATTCCATATTCTTTACCTAAAATATTTTTTAAAGCTACACTACCTAGTAGTACTATAATTTCAGGTTTGACTAGTAATACTTGATTTCTTAAATAATTTAGACACGCATTTGCTTCATCCTCTTCTGGGTTTCTGTTTCCTGGTGGTCTACACTTTACAATGTTGGCAATATATAATTCTTCTCTTTTTATGCCTAACATTTGAAATGCTAAATTCATAAGTTTTCCTGCTTTTCCTACAAATGGTTCTCCAAGCCTGTCTTCATCTGCCCCGTGGTCCTTCGCCTATTAGCATTATTTTTGCATTTTTATTTCCTACCCCAAAAACAATATTTTGTCTTGTTTTACACAATTTACATTTATTACAATTTATAATTGATTTTTCTAATTCTTCCCATGTTTCAAACATATAGCATATAGTCCAATAATTGTTTTTTGAACTATTTTCCCCCTTTTAATTGATACATTTTTCTACTAATTCTATTTTTATTCTTTGGTTTGTGTCTATTTTTGCTTTTGTTCCTATTGGTATAACTGTTTTTGTTTCTATATGTCCAAAATTATTAGATTTTATAATTGGAAATGAATGTGTATTTCCTAATGTGTCTAATACTATTTTTTCTAAAGAAATTTTGCTTTCATGCTCATAGTTTCCAAGCCATAGTCCTTGTATTTGTTCAAATACTCCATTTTGTTTCATATATGCTAAGTAATTACTAATTCCTGCTGGACTTGTTTCATAACCTAATTCTTCTAAAAATAAGATTTTATTTTTAAATTCTATTTTATATTTTCCACTTACTAAATTATGTATTAAACTTAAGTTCCCACCTACTAGCTCGCCTTGTGCTTGTCCTTTCTTAATGGTAATATATTCTTCATTTTCTTTTCCTATTTCTAAACTACCTTCTACAAATCTTTTTAAGGCTTCTTTATAACTATAATCTGTTTCGTCAGTTGCTATTGTTTTAAAATTCGTTCCACTAAATGTTACTAATCCTGTTTTTGCTGTTATTATATTTGTAATTGATGTTATATCACTATATCCACATATAATTTTTGGATTTTGCTTTATTAGTTCATAATCTAAATATTCAAATACAGTGTTGGAGTTGTTTCCTCCGCTTCGCACACCATATCATTTTTATTTCTTTGTCTTTAAACATATTGTTTATATCTTCTGCCTTTTCTTTAGCAGTACTACTGTATTCATTTGTGTTTGAAAATAAGTTTTTTGAGTATTTTACTTTGAATCCTGTTTTTTCTACAATAGCTTTTGCCTTTTCTATTTCTTCTATGTTTTCTCCTATAATTGGATTTGATGGTGCTACAACTCCAATTGTATCTCCTATTTTCAATTTATTAGGAATTATCATTATTTTCTCCTTCTAACATATCATTATTTTAATGTTAATAATGCTGTATTTAGTGCAAAACTCTTTCCTTCTGCTCTATATGAATGTACTAACTCTTTATTACATACACTACATATTTTACTATCTATGATATTTTCTTCTTTTATACCTTCTCTTTGCATAAGGATTTTATTAATTTCAATAGTATCAATATGCCATTTTTTATTTGGTACTTTTTCTTCTATGATACTATTAATTTCTTTTATATCTTGAAATTCTTTTTCAAATAAGTCCTTTACATCTATTTCTACTTCAAAATGGCACTTTCTAATTGAAGGGCAAATACATACTATTATATCTTCTGGATTGCAATTATATTGCTGTTTCATTTTTTCTATTGTTTTTACTGATATTCTTGTTAATGTTCCTCTCCAACCAGAGTGCACATTTGCTATTACTTTTTTTACAGTATCATAAAAAAGAAATAATATACAATCTGCATTTGTAGTTGATAATATCATATCTTTTTTATTTGTTATAAGTCCATCTGTCCTTGCATACCTTTGCATGCCTATATCTGGTCTTTCAAAAAGTTCGTCTACAATTTTTACTTCATTTGTATGACATTGCACTGGTTTTACTATGTTTTTATAGTTTAAACCTATTGCATTACATAATTTTTTATAATCTTCAATTGCCTTTTCATATTCATTGCCAGATTTAGCTGTTCTAAAATTAGTATTCATTCCTAATGAATATGCATGCATAACTTCTGGATATTCTAACAATCTTCTAAATTGTAGATATTCTATTTCTCTATTTTTTATATGTATAACATTTTCATTTGATAGATCCATTTTATGCTCCTTTCTTAAAGGCACACATATCTATGAAAGATTGTTTTCTTTCATATTATGCCCCTTTTTAATACCATAAAAAGTAATTTATGAATTCAGTTCTTTTTTCATTTTTAATATTATATCATCTTTTGTTTTTTTATCAATATAATTATATTTATTTCCTTTTTGTCTAGGGTTAAAACCACATATTGCTTTATAGCTGCAATATTTACATGGTGTTTGTCCTTTTTTATTATATGGTTTTAATTCAATTTTTCCATTTAAAATTTCATTTGATATGTCTTTTACTGTTTTATATATGTAATCTTGAAGTACTTTAAATTCTTCTTTACTAACTCCATTTGTCCACTTTTGATTTACTGTACCATCTTTTGTTATTGCTGCTGGAACTAATTTTGAACTTCCACTTGTTAAATTTGTATCATTCATTTTTATTATTTTTACATCTGCAACTATTAAGCCTTTCATTCTGAAGTTTTTTCTTATTAATTCTTCTATTTTTTCGTCTTCAACTTTTTTCTCTTCATTTATCATTTGCTCTAATAATGAAAAGTAAAATATTCCTGCTGGCATTATATCTTCTACTTTGCATATTGCGTCTGTATATGTTAAAAGCTGAATTTGCAAGCCTGCATATACTTCATTTAAATCTATGTTTTTTGATGATGATTTGTAATCTATAATTCTTAAATATTTACCTCCTTCATTTGTTGCTGTATCTATTCTGTCTATTTTTCCTACTATTTCAACTTTTTTTCCATTTTCTAGATCAAGCATAATTGAATTGTATTTTCCACCTTTTCCAAATTCAATTTCAGTTCCTTCTATGTTAAAGTCACTATATATTAGTGTTTCTATTATATATTTTAATGCTTTGCTTACAATTCTCTTTAACCTTGCTACTAACACTTTATATTTAGCAGTTGCAGTAAATATGTAGTTTTTACTTAAGTTTAAGTTTTTTTCTATTATTTCTGATACTATTTTATAAATTTGTTCATCATCTATTTTAACCAATTCTAAATTTTCTTCTTTTACATATGTAAAAAATTCGTCAATTGTTTCATGCATAAATGAACCTGTATTAAAACTTTGTACTTTTAATTCTTCCTTTTCTTTTAGACGCAATCCATATTGTAGATAATATGAAAATGGACAACTTCTATATCTTTCTAGCTGTGATACACTTGTATTTAACTTGTTTCCATATAGTTTGTTTATATTTTCTTTTTGAATTTCTTGTGGTAAATTTGTGTAATTTATTCCTTCTAAATCTTTTTGTAGCTTTTCTTTCCATTCTACTTGGGATTTATAGTAAGCATATATTTGATACCATATTTGAGGAATTTTTTCGTTGTTTTTTAACTTGGCAATGTTTTCTATTAAATCTTCATATGTTATTTGTTTGTTAATTAGCTCATATTTTTTTTCTATTACATCACTTTCTTCTTGTAATTTTGGAAATATCTTTTTTATTTTTGCTATAAGCATTGATGGTCTTAGTGTTTTTCCTTCACTGTCTGAACTACTATATGATAAGTATATTTTTCTTTCAGCTGTTGTAAATGCTTTATATATATTGAAATTATCTTCATATAACTGCTCTACTGTTCCTTTTGCTAGTTCTATTCCATCTTGCTTTAATATTTCTCTATCTAAGTCATTGAAAAATCCTTCATCTTTATTTACACTTGGGAAACTTCCATCATTTAAGCCTATTATAAATACGGTGTCAACTTTATGACTTCTTGACCTGTCTACATCTCCAAATATAACTTGGTCTTGCGTTCCGTGGTATTTTGCCAAGTCCACTATTTTTTAGTCCTATTTTTAGAATTTGAATGTATTTGTCTAAGGTTATTTTTTCGTTATCAAATATAAGTATTATTTCGTCTAATATGTCTAGTATTATTTGATAGCTAGATTTGTATTCTTGTGCTAAATCTAATGAATTTTCTTCTTCTAATTGATTAATTTTTTTGCTTATTTTTTCTTCTATTTTCTGATTTATTATAAATTCATATATTAATTCTGTTATTTTTCTTGCTGTTTTTGTTTCATTGATTTTTTCTTTTAATTCTATAAGTGGTAATATTATTTGCTTTCTTAGCTCATTAAGTCTTTCTATTTCTTGCTTTTTGTTTTCTAATTCATATGTAAAATCTTTTTTCCACTTATTTTGCTTAATTCCCCATTTTACACAATAATTTTCTAATTTAAATATTTCATCTTCTTCTATTTCACAAAATCCTACTTTTATATAGCTAAATACAGATTCTATTGTAAAGTTTTTGCTTAAGACTTCTAGTATTGCTAAAATATATTGAACTATTATATTTTGATTCAAATCTCTTTTTTCGTCTATAAAAACTGGTATATCATATTTATTAAATATTGCTCTTACTAATGAAGAGTAACTATCTATTGTTTTTGATATTATTGATATGTCTTTATATCTTAAGTTTTCTTTTCTTACTAAGTTTTTTATTTGTTTTGCTACGTTTTCTATTTCTGAATATTGGTTTTTTGCTAAAAATAGATTTAAGTTTTCCACATTTTGTTCATATTTTGTGGATTTAATGTTATATAAATTGTCACTTATGCTTTTTAGTTCTTTTGTTTTAAATCTTGGTTGTTTTTCTAAATATATAGGTTCTTCTAATTTGAAGTTGTTTTTATTTACTAGGTCTATTATTTTATATAATGTGATTTTATTTGAATAATATATGTCTGTGTCTGGATTTGCACTTGGCTTTAAGTTGTCTACACATATTGTTATATTTACTTGTTTTGCAAGTTCTATAAATTTTTTTATTATTTCATATTCTTGATATGTAAAACCTGCAAATTCGTCTATATATATTATGCTGTTTTTTACTATGTCTGTTTTTTCTAAATTGTTTGCAAGTATTGTTAATAAGTCTGTTTCTTCTATGTAATTGTTTGCTATTTTTTCTTGAAAGTTTTCGTAAATTATATTCATGTCTTTAAGTTTTGTTTTTAGGTATTCATCTTGTATGTTTTCAATTTCTTCTTTTAGTTTTTCTACAGTAATTCCATGTTTTTTTAGTTCTGTTATTGCTCTTATGCTTAGTTCTATATTTTCATCTGATTTTCCTAAGAATTTTAGGTCCTTTTTGTTATTGTTTAGTATTGAGTATATTAGCATAGCTTTTCCACATTTTGATAGACTTGTTTTGCTGTTTCCTCCTACTTCGTTTATTACTCTATATGCCATTCTGCTTAGTGTGACTACTTCTGCATTTATTACTGCTTTTTCTTTTATTGCTTCCATTAGCTTTTTTTCTGCTGTGAATGAAAATTGTTCTGGCGTTATTATGTATATTTTTTGTTCTTTGTGTATTAGGTTTGCTATTTCTTTAAAACAATATTCACTTTTTCCACTTCCTGGTTTTCCATAAATTATTCGTAAACCCATTTGTAAGCAATTTCTCCTTTCACTTTGCTTTGGTGGAACTCATATAATGATTTAATACAAGTTCAGAATTGAAAGTAATTGCAAGTAGAAATTGTATGAAAATTTTGTTAGGGAATCTCACGGGCAAAAAATTCTTTTAAGAATTTTTTGAGCCTGAGTGAGGGCGCTGACAAAATTGAATTACAATTTCTATGAAATTACTTGAACGATGAGCTTGTATGGAATCATTATATGAGTTCCACCAAGTTCTAAAAAAATAGAATTAGCTAACAATATTTCTTCTATAATTAAATAAATATTGTTGTGCTAAACCTGCTAAATTTCCAAATTTTTCTCGAGCTACTTTTTCTATCTGATTTTTACTTACCTTTTTTTCATCAGCTTCTTTAATATACAAATCATTCATAACTCTTCTTACCCATACATCAATTGGAAATACCTCAAATCTCTTTAAACTTGAAAATAGCAATATACAATCAGCAACTTTTGGTCCAACTCCCGATAATGTTAATAGCTTTTCTCTTACTTCTATTGTGTTTGGGTTTTCTTCTAGTTCTTTTAAATTGACTTTGTTCTCAGTTATCATTTTTGTAGTTTCATATAGTCTTATGTCTCTAAATCCTAAACCTAAACTTCTGTATTCTTCTACTGTTACATTTTTTAATTCTTCTGGGGTTGGAAATGTGTAGTATATATTGTTTTTCCATTTTATTTGTTTTCCATATTTTGCACTTAGTCTTTCTATTATTCCTTTAATTCTTGGAATATTGTTGTTTGCAGATATTATAAAAGATATTATGGTTTCCCATAAATCTTGATTTAAGATTCTTATTCCTTGTCCATTTTGTATACTAATTTTCATGTTATCATCTATTTTAGCTAATTTATTTTTTATTGCTTCATAATCTCTTTCTAAATCAAAATAGTATTCTACTGTTTCTTTTATATCTTTTTTACATATTCCTCTAAATATTACATTTTTTCCTTCTTTTTGAACATTTAACACATTGTTACCAAATACTCCTGTGTAGCTGCCATCTTCTTGTATATTCCATCTGAAGCATTGACCACATTCAAATATATCTTTTAGTTCAAAGGAGTTTATGTTTTCTATTTTATATTCTTGTTCCATTTTTACCTCTTTTAATTACATTTATACAATGTTATTATACCATAGAAATCTGCATAATGTAAATAATTTTTTTAGGCTAAAATATAAATAAAAATTAACACATTTAATCTTCTGTTTTAAATCCAAGTCCTAATACTTCTCTTGAATTTGTTATAATTATAAAACTTTTTCTATCTATTTTCCTTGCAACCATTTTTATTCTAGCTATATCTTTCCTTGGCGCTACACACATAAGTATTATTTTATCTTGATTTGTATACATTCCTTTGCCATAAATTCCAGTTAAGCCTCTTGGAATATTTTCTTTAATTTGTTTTGAAATTTCTTCACTTTTATCAGAAATGATATATATCATTTTTGTAAAATAAATACCTTCAAATACTATGTCTATCATTTTTCCCATTAAATAAATTGCAATTGCAGAATATAATCCTATTTCAATTTCTTTAAAAACTAACATATTTAAACTAACAATTACTGCATCTATCATAATAATTATATTTCCAGATTTTACAGTTGGCTTGTATTTCTTAGCAATATAACTAATTAAATCGCTTCCCCCTGTGGAAGAACCGACTTTTAAAAGTATGGATGTTCCACAACCTATTATAATGCCACCATATACACAAGCTAAGAATTTATCATCTGTAAATGGTTTTAATCTATCTAAAAGGTCTATAAAGACTGATAAACAAACTGTTCCCACTAATGATTTTATAAAAAAACTTCTTCCTATTTGAAATGCAGAAAATAAAAACAGTGGTGTGTTTATTATTAATATCATTGTTCCCATTGGTATATGAAATAAATAATAAGTAATTGTTGCAATACCTGAAATTCCACCTGTTGAAAGTTGGTTTGGTAATAAAAATTCAGCTATTCCAAATGCCATAACAAATGCTCCTAATATTGTTCCTAATATTTCTATTATTATTTGTTTTATATTTATTTTTTCTTCCATATACATAAAAATCACCTTATTTAAATTATTTCTAAATAAAGGTGATTTTATACATTACTTTATTTGTATAAAGTTGAGTTTATTTTGATTTTCTTTTATTGGTTTTTAATTGTTTAAACTATAATTATTTTTCTATTGGTACTTTGTTTTCTTTTAGAGAGTCTTCATATGTTTTTAATATTTTTATTTGCATTTTTCCTTGTTTTATTTTTTCACTTTGCTCTATTACTAAATCTACATCATATGTTTCTTTTAATTTTAATATATTTTCTTTTTTGTGTCCTATTATATTATTTACATCAATTGGATTTGCAGTTATTTCTACTTCTTTAACTTGTACATTTAGTTTTTTTATTTTTTCTATAATTGCATCATACCACATACTTGATTCTACTAATTGTCTAAATGCTGGATGGAATGGTCCTGCTATTACTTCGCTTTTTTCACTTTTGGGGTTGTCTATTTCATCTGTGTTTTGTAGTCCTACTCTTATTATTTCTATTTTTTTATTATCAAACATTCTTACTAATTGTTTGCATGTTTCTATTGCTTGTGGCAATGGAATTGGTTGATATGTACCTTTTTCATATTCTTCTGCTAATTTTGTGTTTTTTACTACTAAAACTGGATATATTCTTACCATTTTAGGTTTTAGTTTTATTAATTGTTTTGCTGTGTTTATGTCATCTTCTCTGCTGCTGTCTGGTAAACCTACCATCATTTGATGTCCTAAGTTAAATCCATATCTTCTTATTAGTTTTGATGCTTTTTTTACATCTTTATATGTATGTCCTCTGTTTGCTCTTTGCAATATATAGTCATTTGCAGATTGTACTCCTAGTTCTATGGTTTTTACTTTGTATTTTTTTAATCTTTGTAATATTTTTTTGTCTATTGCATCTGGTCTTGTTGATATTCTTATGCTTTCTATTTTTCCTTCTTCTACATATTTATTTGCTAATTCTAATAATTCGTTTTGTTGTTCTTCTGGTATGGCTGTGAAACTGCCACCAAAAAATGCTATTTCTACTATTGATTCACTTGTATCTATCATTTTTAGGTAATCTTCTATTATTTTTTTTGCTTTTTCTTTTGTCATATTGTCTTTTTGCCCGCTTATTGATTTTTGATTGCAAAATATGCAGTCATTTGGACATCCTAAGTGCGGTACAAATATTGGAATTATATATTGTTTTTTCATAGAAAATTCCATTCCTTTCTTAAGGTATATATGTATTTGAAAGATTTCTTTCAAACTATTACCTATTTTCTTTTTTTAAGATTTCTAATGCTTTTTTTGCTGCATGCATTTGTGCTTCTTTTTTGCTTTTACCCTCTCCTTTTGCAAGTATTTTTCCATTGCATTTTACTTCTGATTCAAATTTTTTGTCATGATCTGGTCCAGTTTCTTTTGTTATTTCATATTCTATTTTTACGTCTCCATGTATTTGTAATTTTTCTTGTAATACTGTTTTGTAGTCTTTGTCTCCTACATGTTTACTTGCTATTTCTATTTCTTGTTTTAAGTTTTCTATAATAAATTTTTCTACTGGTTCTATGCCACCATCTAAATACATTGCAGCAATTATGGCTTCTACACTATCTGCTAAAATTGCTGGCCTATTTTTTCCCCCTGCTTTTTGTTCGGATTTTCCTAGATATAAGAAATCACTAAAATCATGCCTTTTTGCTACTTTGTATAAACTTTCTTCACATACCACACTTGCTCTAACTTTAGTCATTTCTCCTTCTCTTAAATTTGGATAATTTAAATATAGATATTTACTAGATATGAATTCTAATATGCTATCTCCTAAATATTCTAGTTTTTCGTTACTTTCTTCGTTATGTTCATATGCATATGATGTGTGTGTTAGTGCTGTTTGCAAGAGCTGCTTGTTTTTAAATGTATATCCTATGCTTTTTTCTATTTCTTCTAATTGCATTTTTTATTTTTTCCTTTCTTATGCTAAATTTAGTTGAAAAATTAAATTATTTTTCTTATTTTATTATTATTTGCCTTTTTGTTTTGATATTATGCATTTTTTACTAGTTATATTATATACTATTTTGTAGATTTTTCAAGTATGTTAACCAAATTTTCACATTTTAAATTATTATGTGCTAGTAAGAAATGTTTCTGTAGCATAAATTAAATGTGTTCCACCGCTCATTTGTGCTAGTGATAAACGGTCTTTGTGGCACAATTTTCTAAATTTAACAATACTTTTTTTAAGTTTCTTGTCGAAAATTCTAGACATATTTTAATTGTTATTGTATAATAAATGTGTAATATTAAACTAATAAGAAAGTGAGAGAATATTATGTCAAAAGACGAAAGAAATTTATCTGAAGTATTCAGAGAATTACAGCAAATGCAATATAGTGGGTATAATAATTCAAATACAAAAAAAACTAAACCACCTAAAGTCAAAAAAACACATAATACCCAATCTTATACATATAAATCAGCTGATTTAAAACTTTCACATATTATAACTGGATGTGCATTACTTATCATTGGAATGGCAGTTGTTTTACCTAAAAACACATCATTTAAAACAAGTTATGCGAAAGAAGAATCAAAAGAAGCAATTACTGAATACGAACTTAATAGACATAGATTAAACATGCAAAATATAATATCTACGAATTCTGAAATGGAAAGGGTAAAAGAACAAATAGTTGAAGAACGTGATGTAGAATTTGAAACAAATTATAATAACAATCCTTCACTACCAAAAGGAGAAGAAGTTCTTATACAAGAAGGTGCTTTGGGAAAAGAAAAAGTAACTGCAATTCAAACTTATGAAAATGGTACATTTGTCGAAGAAATTATACTAAATAAAGAAAAAATACAAGATTTTGTACCAAAAATAATAGATTTAGGAACTTCTGAATTCTTAGCAAATTTAAATATACATATTGGAGATATGATTTATTTAACAGAACTTTCAAATTTAAAGAAAGAAGCAACTGAAGATTCTGAAGATGTAGCAGAAATCAAACAATACTTAGATGTTAAACTTTTAGAATTGCCTAATGAGGATTGGTGTAAAGTTTCATTTGATGGTGGTGTAGAAGGTTATATTCAAACTTCTAAAGTAACATCTGCTTCTAAATCTCCTAACATCGTAGAGAAAAATAGAATTCAAAGAATTTTATTAAAAGTCAATATTAATATGGAACTAAATAAAGCAAGTGGTTTAACTTTAAATGATTATAAGAGAATTTTTACCGACATACCAAATGATAAAAATAAAATATTCCAAAACAATTATGCTGTATTCTATAATATGGAAAAGAAATATAATATTAATGGTATATTCCTTGCTTCTATTGCAATACACGAAAGTGCTTGGGGAACCTCACAAATTGCTCAAGATAAGAATAACTTATTTGGATATGGTTCTTATGATAGTTCACCTTATGAATCTTCACTTGATTTTGAAAATATAGCTGAAGGAATTGAAACTGTAGCAAAATCTTTAGTAAAATACTATTTAAATCCAACTGGAACTAAAATTTATGATGGAGAAAATGCTGAAGGTTGGTATTACAATGGTCCAACATTACAAGGTGTAAATACTAGGTATGCAAGTGATGAAAATTGGCATAATAAAGTATATTCTTATATGGAATTATTATATAATAGGCTTTAAATAAAAAATATTTATGATACTTGTATAGCCCTCAAGTTATACAAGTATCACCTATTTTGAAAGGAGTACTTATGAAGAGTTTAAAAGATTTAAAGGATAGTATAAGTATAAAAAATGTAAAACTTGCATTTGTAATATTAATAATTATGCTATTTGTTGTATTTTTACTTTATTACTATTTAATTTTTTCTAATATACTAAATAAAAATCAATTTGCTAACCAAATGTTAAATATTTTTGATGAAAATGAAAATTCCATATTCAGAGTTCAAAAAATATTAACTTATAATAGTGCAACTGCTATTGATAATTCTCAAGATAATTCTTTACAAAATATGTCTATTTATCAATTTTCAGATATATCTATTTATATTGATAATTTAAGCTATATATCTGATTTAACAGATGAAAATACAGTAAAAGAATTATATATTGATAATATTGTCATTTCTTCAGATAAAGATATAGGAATGAAATGTTTAAATTATAAAAATCCTTTAAATTTTGGTAAATACAAATATATTGAGGCTCCTAAAAATAATAGAATAGATTTTAATATTATTAATACTAATTCTCAAAATGAAAATACTGATTATTCTGCCCCAACTTTTTATACTGACTGTTCTAATCCTATTGCTTTAGGCTATTTAAATAAAGATATTTTAACAAATTATTCTGTTTCAAATGACTCTAGCTCAGTTTCTTTTAATGGGAAAATTTTAAAAGAAGCAAATATTGCTATTGAGGATATTAATTATACTTTAAATTTTAGAATTAATATTGTTAATAATTTAAATCAAAAATTTTATTATAATATGAGCCTAAAAATTGATATGTCAGATGAAAATGGCGGTATTTATAATGGATGTACTTATAATAGTAATAATACATCTGGTGATGAATATAGGTTTTTTAAAAGTTTTTCTTAATTTATAAAATTTTTTATTTTTAAAAGACATAAAAATAAAGTAAACCCAATTGTTAATTTTTTGCTTAGCAATATGGGTTTACTTCGTTTTATATGAATTCATATACCTATATGTTTATATAATTTTTTATTTTTTGTTTACTAAATCTTTTAATGCTTTACCAGCTCTAAATACAGGAGCCTTTGATGCAGGTATTTTAATTTCTTCCTTAGTTTGTGGGTTTCTTCCTTTTCTAGCTGCTCTTTTTCTTACTTCAAAAGATCCAAATCCAACTAATTGAACTTTTTCTCCTTTTTTTAGTGCATCTGTTACAACTTCAACGAAAGCGTTTACTGAGCCTTCAGCTGCTTTTTTTGTTTCTCCTGTTTTTGCAGCTATTGCTGCGATTAATTCAGCTTTGTTCATTTAAATTACCTCCTATAAGATTTAAATAGTTTATGTACTTTATTGCTTGAACAAGGCAATAATGTACTTCTATTTAAATAAATTCGCCAAAAATACCTAAAATCCTTCTTTTTTGTTTATTTTTTTTAATATATTTTTAGTCTTTCCAACACTTTTACTACTTTTTTTCCATATGGTAATGCTTCTATTTCCTCTTTTAAGAATATTTTTAAAGCTATAACTGCTAAACTATATATAATTACAGCAATTATTATTGCTAGTATTGTAGCCATTTTTATTGAAATTATTCCCAAAAGTTTTAAATATATATAATATGAACATATTGCCATTATTGTGACTGCTATTATTGGTTTTATTACAAATTTTTTAATATCTAAATTTAATTTAATGTTTCTTTTTAATGATGTCATTGCTATGCTAAATGCTACTAAGTGACATGCTACTGATGCAATTGCTGCACCATTTACTCCTATACTTGGTATTGGTACTAAAATTAAATTTAAAATCAATTTTATAATAACTCCGCACCCTAGTGCTATTGCTGGGATTGCTAATTTGCCATATCCTTGCAGTGCCCCATTTATTGTTTGGTCTAGTATTGTAAATATTATTGTTAGTGAACTTATTTGTAATATTACTGAACCTGCACTTGCATTTGGAAATAGTAAATTTAATATTGGTCCTGCAAAAATGCACATTCCTATTGTGCAAGGAAGCCCTATTAACATTGATATTAGTAATGAAAATGATGTTTTACTTGTTATTGTGTGTTCGTCTCTTTTAGCTTTTGCAGCTGAAATTGCTGGAACTAATGCTGTTGCAAATGCTACATTTATTGATAATGGCAAACTTGTTAGCATATCTACTTTTCCTCCGAAGTATTCCATATTGTGCTATTGCCATATCTTCTGACATAAAATTTTTTAGACTTCTTACTACTGTGAATGAATCTATGTTTTTATTTAGTGATGACATTATTGCTGTTAGTGCAATTGGTATTGAAACCATTAGGATTTTCTTTATTATTGTGCTTACTCTTTCATATTTGTAGTTTACAGTTTGTTTTATATCTCTTGCAATTTCTGTTTTTTTGGTCTGATAATATAAATATAGGTATGCAAACCCTGAAAAGGTTGCAAGTGTTGTAGCTAAAGTTGCTCCACCTGCCATCCACTTAGTTGATACATTTGATATTATTGCAATTATTTCTACTAAAATAATTGTAAGTGCTGTTTTAAATATTTGTTCTATTGTTTGAGACCTTGCTGTTGCTTTTATGTTTTGCCTTGCATTAAAATATCCTCTCATTACAGATGATATTGCTACAAAAAATATTGCCGGTGATAAGGCAACTAAGGTCATTTCTGCTTCTGGAATTTGTAACCAATAATTTGCTATTATATTTGCTCCTAAAAATAGAAGTAAGCTTCCTATTAGTCCAATAACTGAAAATGTCGCAAAAGCGATTTTGAAGATTCTGTGTGCCCCTTTATGGTCTCCTATAGCTGCTCTTTCTGAAACTAATTTTGAAATAGCATTTGGGACACCTATTGATGATATTGTAAGAAGCATTGCATATATTTGATAACCTGCTGCTACAATTCCATTTCCTTTATCCCCAAATCCTTCTCTATTTGTTAAATATAAAGTATAAATTAAACCTAACAACTTAATTAAGACTTGTGAAAAAATTAAAGTAACAACCCCTTGCATAAATGTTTCTTTTTTTGGTGCTCTCATTCTAGTATGTTCTTTTGTCATCTTAACCTCCATTTTTGTCTTTTTAATCTTAAAGGACATATATTTATATATATATCCTTTAAGATGTTATATTTAATTGTACTTTTCTACTATAATTTTAATTACTAATTTTTTAATTTATGCTAAATACTTGTTTACTGTAAATTATAATTTTCTTAAATATTTGCGTCTATGTTAGGTAAGATTTGTTTTTTTCTTGAAACTACACCTTCTAAAAACGCTCTATTGTCGTTTAATTCTTTTCCAAATGCTTTTGATATAGTTTCTTTTGCTTTTGAACCTAATGCTATTATTTCTGAATTACTATTTAAAATGTCTGTAATTGCTAATACAAATAGGTCTAAATCATTTTTTTCTATTTCTTTATTTATAGCACTTTCTAATTCATTTTGTCTTTTTAATGCATCATTTATATCTACTGTATTTACTTGTGCTATTACAAATTTTTTACCATCTTTTTCTAAATTTTTTGCATCTAAGTTTATTAGTTCTTCTGCTGAGAATTCATTTAAATCTGTTCCTGCTTTTAACATTTCTAATCCATAAGTATTTACATCTATCTCAGCTATTTTTGCTAATTCTTCTAATGCTTTTTTATCACAATCTGTTGTAGTTGGTGATTTTAATAATAATGTATCTGATATGATTGCACTTAGCATTAAAACTGCTTCTGTTTTGTCTATTTTAAGCCCAGCTTTTTTAAATTCTTCAAAAAGTATTGTAGAAGTACATCCATAAGGTTTTGCCATGTAATATAGTGGCTCAGAAGTCGCAAAGTTTGCAATTCTATGATGGTCTGTTACTGATAATATTTTTGCTTTTTCTATTCCTTCTACACTTTGGTTAAATTCATTGTGGTCTACTAATTTTACTTTTGTTCCTTCTTCTACTTTTTCAATTAATTCTGGTGCTTCTATTTTTAGATAATCTAAAACATATTGTGTTTCTTTATTTACTTTTCCTAATCTTACTGCTTTTGAGCAATTACATCCATTTTTCTTGTCTAATATTTCCTTTACTAAACTAGAACAAATTGAGTCTGTATCAGGATTTTTGTGTCCAAAAATTAAGACTTTTTCTTCCATTTTTAATTTTCCTTTCTTTTATTTTTAGAATTAAGTTCTTCTAATATTTCTTCTAATTCTTCTTTATTAAAATTGTATTTTTTATTGCAAAAATGACATACAAGTTCTGCTTTTCCTTCTTCTTCTATTATTTTTTGTAGTTCTTCTTTTCCAATTGTAGCTATTCCATCTTTCATGTATTCTTTTGAACAATTGCATTTAAAAATTGGCTGTATATTTTCTTCTATTATTTTTGTATTTTCATCTCCTGTTACTTTTTTTGCTATATCTATTAAACTTAGTTTTTGGTCTAACATTTTTGATATAGCTCCTGCTTTAAATATTGATTGTTCTACTTTTGATATTTCTTCTTCAGTAGCATCTGGCATTGCATTTATTAAATATCCACCAGCTGATTTTACTCCATCTTTGTTTACTAAAACTCCTAATGCTACTGCTGATTTTTTTTGCTCTGAACTTACAAAATAATTGGCAAAGTCTTCTGCTATTTCTCCTGAAACTAATGGTGATATTCCTATATATGGTTCTTTTAATCCTATGTCTTTTACTATATTTATATAACCATTATGTCCTACTGCCCCTCCTACATCTAGCTTTCCAAATTCATTTAGTGGAATGTCTACATGTGGATTTACTACATACCCTTTTACTGTTGGTGTATTATTTGTAGTTGCAACCATCATCCCTATTTGCCCATCACCTTTTATTTGTACTGTTAGCTTGTCTTTTTTGTTTTTCATTTCTGCACCTAAAATTGATGTTATTGTAAGCATTCTCCCAAATGCTGCTGTGACTACTGGACTTAGGTCATGCGTTTTTCTTGCTTCTTCTACTAAATTTGTTGTATCTGCACATATAATTGAAATTTTTCCTTCATATGCTAGACATTTTATTATTTTGTCTGCCATTTTGTATAAGCTTCCTCCTCTAAACTTTTAAATGCTGTTTTTTTAGTCTTGCTTTTGAAACATGTCTTTTCCTACTCCACATATTGGACAAACCCATGTATCTGGTATATCTTCAAAAGCTGTTCCTGGAGCTATTCCACTATCTGGATCTCCTTTTTCTGGATCATAAACATATCCACATACTGAACATACGTACATTTTATCACCTCCTACTGATGTATTTGAAACATATTTTTTTCTTCGCCACATACTGGGCAAACCCATGTATTTGGCAATTCTTCAAATGGTGTTCCTGGCTTTATGCCAGCTTTTTCATTTCCAAATTTCGGATTATAAATGTATTTGCATTCAATACATTCATACATTGCATTATCACTTTTTTCTTCTTGAAAATTTTTGTATCCTAAACCTAATGCTACAATTACCATTAGTAAAAATGATAGTGCCTTCCACAATCCACTGTCTAATAGTATAACCGCAAATATTCCAAAGGTTGCACTAATTCCATATAAAATTATAACTGCTTGTTTTTGACTAAATCCTTTTGATACTATTATATGGTGTAAATGTCCTTTATCTGCTTTAAATATTGCTTTTATTGATTTTCCTTTTATTAGTCTTCTTATTATTGCCCAAATTGTATCAAATATTGGTAGTCCTAAGACTATTAATGGCAGTACAATTACTGCTATTGTGTATGTTTTTGCTACTCCTAAGATTGATATTATGGATAATGAAAATCCTAAAAAGTTTGAGCCTGTATCCCCTATGAATGTTTTTGCTGGTGCAAAATTAAATGGTAAAAATCCTACTAATGCTCCTGCTAATGATGCTACTAATACTATTGATATCATTGGTGAACCATTTAGTACAAATATTATTAGTAGTGATATTGCTGATATGACTGATATTCCTGTTGATAGGCCATCTAACCCATCTATTAAGTTTATTGCATTTGTAACCCCTACTATCCATAATATTGTTACTATTATTGATAATGCTTCTCCAAATTCTGCTATTTCAAAAAATGGTAATGC
Organism: uncultured Clostridia bacterium; assembly: GCA_947632475.1. GTDB lineage: Bacteria > Bacillota > Clostridia > TANB77 > CAG-508 > CAG-269. Next base: position 39,113 of record CANRPI010000007.1, read on the forward strand.
TATGTCTTCTATTCTAATTCCAAATGATACTGCTACTATTGCTGCTATTATTTGCCCTGTTAGTTTTGTTAATGGCTTTATTGTTCTTATATCATCTATTACACAAAATATTGATATTACTATTATTCCTAAAAACATTCCTAAGAGTTTCATTCCATATTGTTCTTTTCCATTTAGTGTTATTGTTTTTTCTGTGCTCATTACTATTAATAAGTATATTACTGAAACTATAAAGCCTAATATTACTGCTGGTCCTCCAAATTTGGGCATTGCTTTTTTATGCATTCTTCTTTTGTCTTTTGGTACATCTACTGCTCCTATTTTTGGCGCTATTTTTATTGTGTATGGCGTTGTCATGAATGTTATTATAAATGCTAATAAAAATGCTATTGCTATATCTCCCCACATGAATATATGCCTCCTATTTCATGTTTTCATTTTCTATTTCTTCTATCATTTTGATTCTTTCTTCATATCTTCCTTTTTTGAATTCTGTTCCTAACCATATTCTTATTATTCTGATTGCTTCACTTATTGTTAAGTAGTCTCCTCCTAATGCTATTACATTTACATCATCATCTGATTTTGCAAATTTGGCTGATTCTTCTGTGTATAATGCTGCTGCCCTTATTCCTTTGTATTTGTTTGCTACTATTGTCATTCCATGTCCTGACCTACATAATAGTATTCCTTTTTCACATTCTCCTTTTTGTATTGCTAAGGCTACTTCTTTTGCAAATTTTGGATAGTCTACTCTTTCTTCTGATGTTGTTCCTAAGTCCTTGTATTCTATATTTTTTTCATCTAAATATTTTTTTATTTCTTCTTTTAGTTTGTAACCACCATGGTCACTTCCTATTGCTATCATTTTTCATCTTCCTTTCTTTTTTACATTTTTATAATGTGTTTTTCTGCTGTTTTCTTGTATACTATATCATAATTTGCTTAATATTACAATAATAATTTCAAATTTTACTTGTTTTATGTTGTTTGTTTGCTGTTAGTCTAAAAGGAAAATAGCAAGTACTAATATTATTACAAATACTGTACTTGCTATTTTTTACATATTTTTACATTTCATATCTTTATTACATTTTGTTACTTTTTTTCTAGTTTTACATTTTTTTACATTTTTATATTCCTACGTCAGCTAATCACACATGAGCACCACGCGGAAACCATAGATATACGAACTTTTCCCACCGGAACTGTCGAAACTGAAGGCGCCTGTAATATCTGCTAGTGAACCGCAATCCCCGCCACGGGCGAAGAAAGGTGCAGCAGTGTGTCCAGTCTTAGAACAGTCTCCAAACCAACCGGTAGAGTCTTCGTATCCAGTAGATGTTTCTAATATTGCGTCTCCATATCCATAATTTGGTTCTGATGTACTTGCATTACTGTATGCTGTTCTATTATCTTCTCTAGTATCACTTGTTCCAACTGGATATACTGTTGAGTATTTTGTACTTAGTGTTTTATATCCTTCTGTATCTTTAGTAAAAGTTGCTACTAGTGGGAATGATACTGTTGTTGAACCATATGTTTTTAAATTTTCATGTCCGTTTGTTATATATCCTGCTACTCTTTCCCATACTCCTCCACTTATGTCATATACTCCGCTTTCGTTTCCAGTTGTACTTTGAGCTTTATTGGTTGTTATTGTTGTTCCTTCTTTTGCTAATCCTCCTGTTATAATAGACTTATTTTGCATTGTTATTTCTGTTCCATTTCTTCCATATTGGCTATGAGTTAAGTATGCTACTGCTCCCCATTCACTATTTTTCATTAAGTGACTTTCTTTACTTCTATCGTAATTATAACTATTGTCATATGATTTTCCTATACTTATGAATCTCCATGATGAGATTCCTGGTTTACTTACTGCTCTTATTGTACTTGTTGTTGCTAAATCTCCTATTGTATCTTCATTATTACTACTTTTTAATTGTTCTGGTTTCCATTCTGATTCTTCTTCATTCCATTTTTCCATTCCCATTTCATATTTTGCTACCCAGATTCCTGAGATTTCACTATCCCATTCTCCATTTTTATAATTATTACTACTTCCATTTTTAAATGCTGGATGCACTTTATAATCTGTTGTATCTGCTTCTGTTACTGTCGTTGGTATGAATTTTACTTCTATTTTTCCTGCGTCTGCTCCTTCTGTTTTTTGAGTTAATTTATATTCATATCTTGGTATCCATACCCAGTAACTTCCGTCTTCTGTCATCGCATTTGCCCATTTACTTTCAGTATTGTCTCCCTCTCCTTCTGCTGCTTTATAGTCATACCACTTGCTGTCTTCAAAACCTTCTTCTCCTTGTTTTACTTCTGTTCCATCTTCTTTCCAATATACTGGTGTCATTCCTGCTTTTAATACTGGTTCGTTTATTTTCTTCTCTCCATCCCAGTTCTCATTTGCAAATTTTATTGTTCTTTCTCCTATTTTTATTTGATAACTTGCTTCTATATCTTTACTTGCATTTCCTAGTATTTCATCTTTTTCATCTTCTGTTAGCAGTTTTTGACTCACTAAATCTTCTACTAATTCTTTTATATCTTGAGTTGTAGTACTTGAACCATAATTATTACTTTCATTGTCTATTTTCCATAAGTTTACTGCTTCTTCTACACTTGCTGCCCTTGTTTCATCTGTTGCCTTGCTTGCCCTTGTTAATATTCCATTTTCTCCTGTTAGAGTTGCTATGCTTACTCCTGCTAAGATTAATAACACTATGATTGTTAGTACTAATGCTATTAATGTTATTCCTGCATTTTTCTTTAATTTTTCTTTCATTGATATATCAACCTCTTTCTTTTGTTTTTTTCTTCTCTTATTCTTTTTAATTAAGTACAATACTTAATTAAAATATTAAAAGCTTAA
>CANRPI010000008.1 GCA_947632475.1 uncultured Clostridia bacterium
TACTGGTGTCATTCCTGCTTTTAATACTGGTGCATTTACTTTCTTTTCTCCATCCCAATTTTCATTTGCAAATTTTACTATTTTTTCTCCTACTTTTATTTGATAACTTGCTTCTATTCCTTTTTCTGTATTTCCTAATATTTCATCTTTCTCATTTTCTGTTAATAATTTTTGCTCTACTAAATCTTCTACTAATTCTTCTAAGCTTTGTGATGAATTACTATTCCCTGCATATTCATCTGTTTTTTGATTTAATAACCATAAATCTACTTGTTCTTGCAATGTTCCTGCCCTATTTGCATCTCCTGCCTTGCTTGCTCTTGTTAATATTCCATTTTCTCCTGTTAGAGTTGCTATGCTTACTCCCGCTAGGATTAGCAAGACTATGATTGTTATTACTAATGCTATTAATGTTATTCCTTTTACTCTTCTTTTTTCCATCTCTTTATTCCTCCCTTGTTTACTTTTCACTACTTTCTTTAGCTTACCCACTTTTTTAATTTTTCATTTGTTTTTCACCTCTTTTTATTCTAAAATATTACTCTTCTCTTATCCACACACTAAAAGTGTGAATTTATTTTTTTAATATTTTAATTAAGTACAATACTTAATTAAAAGTTAATTTGATATAAATATAGCATAATAACAATATTTGTGCAATAATTTATTTGAAAAAAATCTAAGAAAAATCCTAAAAAATAAAATTAAAAAAGTTTAGAAAATATTAATATAATAGTATTTCCTAAACTTTTAATATTTTAATTAAGTATTGTACTTAATTAAAATTTTATTAATTTTGTCATATATTAAAATAATTAATTATACCATTCCAATTCCCAATCTGCCAAAATTACTGTATCTCCTTCTGCAACTCCCATCTCTTTTAATCTATCTTCTATTCCCATATTCTTTAAACATTTTTGTAAATAATACATTGACTCATTATCTTCAATATTTATTCTTCCCATCAATCTTTCAACTGCTCTTCCTGAAACTATAAATACACCTTTTTCTATTCTTATATCCCATTCAGCATCTTTATCTTCAAGAGTATAAACAATTTTATCTTCTACATCAAATAACTCTTCTCTTGGAAGTTCTTTTAACATATTTGAAACTCTATCAATAAGTTCTGGCACACCTTCTTTAGTTGCAGCAGATATCTTAAACAATTCCAAATTTTCTTTTTTAGCTAATTGCTCAACTTCCTTTAAATACGTTTCATCTTGAATTGCATCTATTTTATTTGCCACTATAACCTGTTTTCTACTAGCCAATTTTTCGCTATATTTTTTTAATTCTTTATTTATAGCATAAAAATCTTCCACAGGATTTCTTCCTTCAATACCACTTACATCCAAAAAATGTAGCAATAATCTTGTCCTTTCAACATGTCTTAAAAATTGAATTCCAAGACCTACACCTTCACTAGCACCTTCAATTATTCCAGGAATATCTGCAATTACAAATCCATCTCCATTTTTAGTTTTTACCACACCTAAATTAGGTATTATTGTAGTAAAATGGTAATTAGCAATTTTAGGCTTAGCATCTGTTACAGTGGCCAAAAAAGTAGATTTGCCAACATTAGGAAAACCAAGTAATCCCACATCAGCAAGCAATTTCAACTCCAAAATTAGTTCCTTTTCTTCTCCTTTTTCTCCATCTTCACAAAACCTAGGAGCTTGCCTTGTAGCAGTTGCAAAATGGCTATTTCCTCTGCCACCTCTTCCACCTTTTAATACAAGTTCCACTTGTTCTGGAGTAGATAAATCTGCTACTACTTTTCCAGTCTTTGCATCCTTAATAACAGTACCTATTGGAACCTTAATATACAAATCCTCTCCATATTTACCATTACATTTAGCTCCACTTCCATTTTCTCCATTTGAAGCCTTAAACTTTCTATTATATCTAAAATCTATCAATGTATTTTTATCTTTATCAACTTGGAAATATACATTTCCACCATTTCCGCCATCTCCACCGTCAGGTCCACCAGCAGCAACATACTTTTCTCTTCTAAAGGTAGCTGCTCCGTTTCCTCCATCACCTGATTTTACTATTATTTTTGTATAATCTGTAAACATTTTCAATCTCCTTTTGGCTAGCTTGGGGACAGACTTAAATTAACCATGGTTAATTTAAGTCTGTCCCCAAACTGACCACCATCATTAATTATTTTACTCAAAATAGTCTAATTTCATTGCTTTTTTTACTTTTTTCATTGTTTCTTTTGCTACTTTTTGGGCTTTTGCTGTTCCTTCTTTTAGTATTTTTTCTACTTCTTCTGGATGTGCTTCATAGTATGCCCTTTTTTCTCTTATTGGTCTAAGTTCTTCAGATATATTTTTTGCTAATTGTTTTTTACATGCTACGCAACCTCTTTTGCCTGCCTTGCATTCTTCACATACTGCTTTCTTTTCTTCTGATGTGCTAAATAGTTTGTGATAATAATATACCATACATATTTCAGGATTTCCTAAGTCGTCTTTTTTTATTCTGCCTGGGTCTGTTACTGCACTCATTACTTTTTTGGTTATTTCTTCTTCACTGTCTGATAGGTATATTGCATTTCCTAATGATTTTCCCATTTTTTCATTGCCATCTAGTCCTTTTATTCTTTTTCCACTAGATAATATTGCTTCTGGTTCGGTTAACACTTCTCCATATATACTATTGAATTTTCTTACTATTTCTCTGCATTGCTCTATTAGTGGTAATTGGTCTTCTCCTACTGGTACTATGGCTCCTTCAAATGCTGTTATATCTGCTGCTTGACTTACTGGGTATCCTAAGAATCCATATGTTACGCTTTCTCCAAATAATTCTTTTTTTTGTGCTATTTCTGTTTTTACTGTTGGATTTCTTTGTAGCCTTGCTATTGTTACTAGGTTTGAATAATATACTGTTAATTCTGCTACTTCTGGTATCATTGATTGTATGTATATCGTTGTTTTACTTGGATCTATTCCACATGATAGATAGTCTATTGCAACTTCTCTAACATTTTTTCTTACTTTTTCTGGATTGTTAAAGTTATCTGTTAATGCTTGAACATCTGCTATTAATATATATGGATCATATTTTTCACTATTTTGTAGTTCTATTCTCTTTTTTATTGACCCAAAATAATGCCCTATATGTAACCTTCCAGTTGGCCTATCTCCTGTTAATATTCTCTTTTTTTCCAATGCTTTTTTCTTCCTTTCTAATTTTTCTTTTTTTATCGTTTTTGTTTTTTTATCTTTTGTATTATCCCTTTATTTTTTATGTTTTCTTATGTTTCATTTATTTCTTATTTTTCGTTCATTTCTTTTTTTCCATTATATTCGTTTACTAGGTATAATGGTCTATTTTTGGTTTCATTAAATATTCTTCCTAAATATTCTCCTATTATTCCAAATAATAATATTTGTACTCCTGAGAAGAATAATATTAATAATATGATTGCTTGAAATGCTTGTATTGCTTTATGTACTACAAAGCATTTTGCTATTACATATGCAAAATATCCAAATAATAACATAAATGTTGGTATTGCTATAAAAGTTGATAACCTTAATGGTGAAGTTGTAAATGATGTTATACCATCTATTGCTAAGTCTACTAATTTTATATAGTTCCATTTTGTTTTTCCTGCAATTCTTGCATCTCTATCATATAAAACTTCTTTTTTATTGTATCCAATCCAACTAAACATGCTTTTTGTGTTTCTTTGTGATTCTCTAAGTTTTTTTAGTGCATTTACACATCTTCTGTCTAAAAGCCTAAAATCTCCTGTGTCTTTTTGTATTTCAACTTGTGTTAAGTGTTGTAATACTTTATAATACATTTTTGATGTGAACTTTTTTAACCACGCTTCCCCTTTTCTTGATCTTCTTTTGGCATATACGTCATCATATCCTTGCTCCCAATATTTTACTAATTCTGGTATTAATTCTGGCGGATCTTGTAAGTCTGCATCTATAAATATTACACAATCTCCTGTTGCATAGTCTAATCCTGCTATCATTGCTATTTCTTTTCCAAAGTTTCTTGAAAAGTCTACATAGCTTATTCTATTGTCTTTTTCTCTCATTTCTTTTATTATTTGTATTGTTTTATCTTTACTTCCATCATTTACAAAAAGTAGTTCAAATTCATATTCTTTCATTTGCTCCATTATCTTATTCATTCTTTCAATTAATAAAGGTAATGATTCTTCTTCATTATATGCTGGTACTATTACACTTATTTTTTTCATTTTGATTTTTTCCTTTCACTACAATTTTTTTATATATTTTTTCTTTTGGAAGTTTATGTTATTTTATTTATTGTTTTTGCTTTTTTTAAATACTATACTTTTGCTTAATATGTAATTTAATATTATTACCATTATTTGTGTTACTATTTTTGCAATTATATCATTTATATTAAATACCTTTATCATTATGGCAAATGTTCCTACATCACATAATGCTCCAGATACTATTCTAGCTAGAAAAAATGATACCATTTCTTTTATAAATTCTTTTATTGTATGCGTTTTACTTTCAAATACAAATATTTTGTTTGTAATGTATGCGAATAATACTGAAAAGAACCATGATAAGCCACTGCTTATTACTTCGTCTACTCCTATTAGTCTTGCAAAAACATAGTATGTTACAAAGTTTACAACTGTTGATAATACACCAAATATTAGATAGTTTATCATTTCTTTGTATTCTAAATATAATCCTATAATTGTTTTTATACTTATTTTGTTTAATTTTACATCTTTTAGTTTGACTTTTTCTATTTCTTTCACTTTAGCCTCCATTTTTTATATTAATAATAGTGTTTTTCTAATATTTCTTGTATTAAATTCATATAAAAATTATATATAATTTTTATATGAAAAATAGCCTTTAGTTTAGCTATTTTTAAATATCGTCAGATTGCCCTAAAGGTTTTTCTTCATTTATTCTTTTTATTGTATCTGCAAATAATGGTGCTATTGATAATACTGTTATATTATCTATTCTTTTTTCTTCTGTTAAAGGAACTGTATTTGTTACAACTAGTTCTTTTATTTCAGAATTTTTTATTCTATCAATTGCAGGACCTGAAAGTATTGCATGCGTACATCCTGCATATATGTTTTTTGCTCCGAATTTCTTTAATACTTTTACTGTTTCCATCATCGAACCAGCTGTATCTATTTCATCATCAAATATGATTGCATTTTTGTCTTTTACATCTCCAATTATAGTGCTAGCAATTGCTTTGTCGTCATTTCCATCTCTTCTCTTGTCTACTAGCGCTATTGGACATTTAAAATATTCTGAATATTTATATGCTTTTTTAGAACTTCCTGCATCTGTTGCAACTATTACCATATTGTCTAAGTTCTTTTTCTTAAAATAGTCTTCTAATATATATTCTGCTGTTAATCTATCACAATTTACATTGAAATATGCTTGTATTGCAGGATTGTGTAAGTCACAAGTTATTACTCTTGTTGCCCCTGCCGCTTCTAAAATCTGTGCAATTAGTTTTGCAGTTATTGGAACTCTTGGCTGATCTTTCTTGTCAGACCTAGAGTATGGGAAATATGGTAATACTACATTGATGTTTTTTGCAGATGCCCTTTTTGCTGCATCTATAGTTATTAATAATTCCATTATTCTTTCATTTACTGGTACTTTATTTGTTTGTACTATATATACATCTTTTTCTCTTACAGATTCTAATATTTGCACAAAATTATTGTCATTTTTAAATTTTTGATAACGGATTTTTCCTATTTCTATTCCTAAATAATCACACATTTCTTGTGTAAATTCTTCTGCAGTTGGACAAGCAAATATTTTTATATTTTTCATTTTTTACATCATTCCTTACTAAGACATAAGTTATAGTTACTTTTTTATTATATTACAATTCTTCAGCAAATCCTTTTTGTAATTTTTTAAAAATAAAATATCCTATTATAGTTATAACTACTGAACCAGCAAATAGTATTCCTATTGCTTTTAAGTCTGGCATTCGTTGATAATAAAAAATGTCTCTATATGCATTTATTAAATGTGTCATTGGATTTATTTGCATTAATACTTGCAAGTTTGCTGGTAATTGCTCTAATTTATAAACTATTGGTGTTCCATAAAATGCTGCCATTAATATAATTCCTATAATATGTTCTAGATCTCTAAAATAAACTGTAATTGATGATACTATAAATGATATTCCAAGTAATAATACATATTGTACTAGTAAAATAACTGGATATAATAATATGTATTTTGTTAGTCCAAGACCTGAACCTAGTACAAATGCTAATATTATAATGGTTGATATTACAAAGTTAACTGCACCACTTGTTACTACTGAAATAGGCAAAATTTCTCTTGGGAAATATACTTTTTTTATTATGTCAGCATTTCCTATTACTGTAAATGCTGATTGTGTTATAGCTGTTGTAAAGTATGTCCAAGGTATTAAGGCAACACATATATAAATATGATAAGTTTTGTCTCCACTTGCTAATAATGCTCCAAATATTATTGAATATACTGCTAATTGTAATAATGGATTTAAAAATGACCACAATATACCTAGTATTGAATTTTTATATCTTCCTCTTATTTCTTTTTTTACGTTAGATTTTAGTAGTTCTCTATAGTTGTATATTTTTTTAAATATATTCATTTTTTTCTCTCCCTATTATGTTAATTTTACATTGTTACTTTTAAGTATTCGTTTATTACTTCTTCTGTGTTTCCATCCATTCTAATTTTTCCTTCATATAGCCACACTGCTCTGTCACATAAATTTCTTACAGAATCCATGCTATGTGTTACAAATACCATCGTTTTTCCTTCTTTTTTTAGTTCTCTCATTTTGTTAAAACATTTTTCCTGAAAATGTTGGTCCCCAACTGATAATATTTCGTCTATTAGTAGAATTTCGGCATCTACATTTATTGCTACTGAGAAAGCTAAACGCATATACATTCCTGATGAATATGTTCTTACAGGATTGTCTATATAATCTTTTAATTCTGAAAATTCTATAATTTGGTCTACTCTTTCGTCTATTTCTTTTCTAGTTAAACCAAATATTGATGAGTTAAAATATATATTTTCTCTTCCTGAAAAGTCAGGATGAAATCCTGCTCCTAATTCTAGTAAAGATGTTAGTTTTCCATGTGTTTCTATTGTTCCTTCATTTGGAAATATAATTTGTGTCATAAGTTTAAGAAGTGTTGATTTTCCACTTCCATTTACTCCTATTAAGGCTACTGCTTCACCTTTTTTTATTTCTAAATTTATGTCTTTTAATACTTCTCTTTTGACTTTTCTTTTATTTCTTGTTAAAAATAATATTCTTTCTTTTAAAGTATTTGCTCTATCAAAATAAATGTTAAATCTTTTATTTACATGTTCTACTTTTATTGCAATATCATTTTCTGTTTCTTTCATTTTTTATATTATTTAAGTTAACTATTTTGTTAACTTCTCCTTTCTTTATTTTTCTTTACTTTAATACTTATCTATTATATATTTTTTTTCCATTATTGTCAATTTTTATTTTCTGAACTTTTTCCTTGTTTTTAATATTCCTGGCACATATAATAAAATATATATGATTTTATTTTTTGTGTCTTTTATATTTTTTACTGCATGTTTTGTTTTTGTTAATTCTACAAATAAAATGTAATGTTTAATTGCATATAATCTTTTATTTAATTTCACCCCATTCATTTGCTTTTGTAATATTTCTTTGAAATAATTATAATATCCATATGGATTTTCTTTAAATTGTTTAATGACATTTTTTGTATATCCACTTTCTTGATATTCACATATCATTATTGGCTTGTTTATACAAATCATTTTATATTTTTCATCCATTTTATGATACATTCTTGCTTCTGTTACAAATTTTTCGTTGTTTTCTAATTCGTGTTTATATTGTTTTCTTATGTTAGTAAAAAATGCTAAGCACTTTTCCCCATTTTCTCCTTCTTTAAAGTATAAATCAAACATAGTTGTTATTTTATTTTTGAAGTTGTTTCCCATATTATTGCCTTTTTCGTCTATTTTTAAGAAACATAGTGCATAAATATTTTCTTTATCTCTATTTTTTTCATATTCCTCTTTTACTATTTTAAAAGCATCATCTGTAAAGTAGTCATCTGAATCGCAGTCTATAATTAAGTCTCCTGTAACTTGACTTATTAGTTTATTTATGGCTACCATTTTTCCTTGATTTTCTTGATAGTAATATTTTATTTCTATTTTATTTTCATTTTTAAACTTTTCAACTTCTTTTCTTGTCTCATCTGTTGAACCATCATCCATTATTAACCATTCGATTTCTACATTGTATTTACTGTTTTTTACTAGGCTGTTATATAAGTTTTCTAATAAATTTGCTCTATTAAATGTAGGCGTTAGTATTGAAATTTTCATTTGTTACTTTCCTTCCATGTTTCATTTTCTATTATTTTTTCTATTTTTTCTATGATATTTTGGTTATTGTATTCTGGTTTATCTTCTTGTTTATTTTTTTTAGGATTCTTTATTGTTGCTTTAAGCCCCCTATAAATTCCCTCTTCAGTATTTTCTACTATTTCAGAATTTTTATATTTCTCTACTGCTTCTCTTGCTGCTGTGTTTGTTATTATTATGCTTTTTCCTAATATTTTTGCTTCTTCTAACACCATGCCATATCCTTCAAAATTTGATAGTAAACAAAAATAATCTGCATTTTTTATGTATGGATATGGATTTTGCTTTTGACCTAATAAGTGAAAGGTATTGCTTACATTGCTTTCTTTTATTAATTTTTCTAAATTTTCTCTTTCTGGTCCATCTCCAATTACATAAATTTCATGTTTTAACCCTTCTTCAATTAACTTTTTATGCACTTTTATTAATCTATCTATTGCTTTTTGCTTTACAAGTCTTGCTACTGTTACAAAGTTGATAACAGTTTGCTTATATGGCAATTCTACCTTTTCTTCTGCTTTTTTTATTATTTTTTCTTTTTCTATATAGTTATATATAACGTCTTTTTTTACTTTTTCTAGGTATTCATTTCTTATTTCTTTGTATTGCCTGTTAAAGTTTCTTAAGTTTTCTCTACTTACAAATACTAATAGTTCATATTTTGAATATGTTTTTTTATCTATTTTTTTCTTTATTGTTGCTTTTAAGCTTTTTCCAAATACTTGAGATATGTCGTTATGTATCCATGCAATTTTTCTTACGTTTTTGTTCTTTACACTAAATAGCCTTGTTATTGGTCCTTCTAAGAATGCTATTTCTATGTCATAATTTCCTTTTATGTATTTATTGTATATGTGCTTTTTGTTAAGTAATATTTTGATTGGTATTGTTCTTTTTTCTATATTATTCAATTGTAAATATGTTTTTTTGTATAATGATTTTATTTTTATTTTTTTTGATAGTTCTTTTTCTAGTTCTCCATTTGAATATATTGTGAATATTGTTATTTCATATTTTTCACTTAATTTGTTTGCTAGATCTACTAGTACTCTTTCTGCTCCGTCCAATTGTAAGACTGGTTATTCCAAATATAAGCTTTTTCATTGATAATACATCCTCTCTTTTTTCTTATTTTATATACAACTAAAGTAATTGTCAATAGATTATGAAAGCAAAATTTGATTTTGAATTTTTAAATAAAAAATCAAAGTAGCATTCATTTTTATACTACTTTGGTTTTATTTAAAATATTTCTATTTTATATATGCATTTTTCTCTTCTTTATCTTCGCATATATTGTATTATAAAAAAGGAGCTTTTGCAATTTCTCCTCTTAATTATTTACTCACACACAAGCACCGTACGAAATCCATCTATGTACTCAAAACTTCCAGTACCACCAAAGGCAAATTCGCCAGCACGAGTATTATTACCAGAATCACCACCGCGCGAAAAGAATGGCTTAATATTTTGCAAAAAAGTAGTGTAATCTCCAAACCAGCCTGTAGAATTTTCATAACCAGTTGATGTTTCTAATATTGCATCCCCATATCCATAGTTTTGTTCTGATTTACTTGCATTTCTATATGTTTCTCCGTTCTTTGTTTCTTCGTCTTCTGTATCAAATGGATATACTGTTGAGTATTTGGTACTTAATGTTTTATACCCTTCTGTTTCTTTATTGAAAGTTGATACTAGTGGAAATGACACCGTTGTTGAACCATATGTTTTTAAGTTTTCATTTCCATTTGTTATATATCCTGCTATTCTTTCCCATGCTCCTCCTCTTATGTCATATATTCCACTTTCGTTTCCAGTTGTACTTTGTGCTTTATTTGTGGTTATTGTTTTTTCTTCATTTGATCCTCCTGTGTAAAATTTTTGACTATTATTTATTGTTATTTCTGTTCCATTCCTTCCGTATTGACTATGTGTTAAGTATACTACTGCTCCCCATTCACTATTTTTCATTAAATGGCTTTCTTTACTCCTATCATAGTTATAACTATTGTCATATGATTTTCCAATGCTTATCCATCTCCATGATGATACTCTTGGTTTACTTACTGCTCTTACTGTACTTGATGTCAATATATTTCCTTGTTCTGCATCATTAGTTGTACTAGCTGTTAATAACTCTTTTTTATTCCATTCTTTACTTGATTCATCGTAAGTTTCCATACTCATTTCATATTTTGCTACCCAGATTCCTGAGATTTCGCTATCCCATTCGCCATTTTTATAATTATTACTACTTCCATTTCTAAATGCTGGATGCACTAAATAACCATCTGTATCTGCTTCTGTTACTGTTGTTGGTATAAATTTTACTTCTATTTTTCCTGCTTCTGAACCTTCTGTTTTTTGAGTTAATTTATATTCATATCTTGGTATCCATACCCAATAGCTTCCATCTTCTGTCATCGCATTTGCCCACTTACTTGCTGTGTTATCTTCTTCTGTGGTTGCTGCTTTATATTCATACCATTGGCTTTCATCAAAACCTGAATCGCCTTGTTTTACTTCTGTTCCATCTTCTTTCCAATATACTGGTGTCATTCCTGCTTTTAATACTGGTGCATTTACTTTCTTTTCTCCATCCCAGTTCTCATTTGCAAATTTTACTGTTTCTTCTCCTACTTTTATTTGATAACTTGCTTCTATTCCTTTTTCTGCATTTCCTAGTATTTCATCTTTCTCATTTTCTGTTAATAATTTTTGCTCTACTAAATCTTCTACTAATTCTTCTAAGCTTTGTGATGAACTACTATTTCCTGCATATTCATCTGTTTTTTGATTTAATAACCACAAATCTACTTGTTCTTGCAGTGTCCCTGCCCTATTTGCATCTCCTGCTTTATTTGCTCTTGTTAGTATTCCATTTTCTCCTGTTAGGGTTGCTATGCTTACTCCCGCTAAGATTAATAACACTATAATTGTTAGTACTAATGCTATTAATGTTATTCCTGCCTTTTTCTTTAATTCTTCTTTCATTGATAAATCGACCTCTTTCTTTTGTTTTTTCTTCTCTTTTACTTTTTAATTAAGTACAATACTTAATTAAAATATTAAAAGCTTAAAAAGTACTATGCTTATAGTGCTTTTTAAGCTTTTTTAAGTTTTATCTTTTTATTTTTTTTGTAAAATTTTTTTATCTAATAATTATATTTTTTGTACATTAAACATATTAAAAACATCTTCTTATTATATTATACAGCAAGATACAAACCTGCCAGATGAACAGCGGTTAGTATTACTTTATGTAGAGTACAATACGAAAACCAAGGCGGACGTTGGCAGCTTCTGTACTATCACCACCATAGCGCCCAGAAACTGGACGGCCAGACCCGTCATCGGCGAAACTTCCCCCGCGAAGCACAGCACATTTTCCCTTTGTAATTGGCATTTCATCTGGCTTAGTTGCTTGATGATCTCCTGTTTCTGTTGTCCATTCCCACATATTTCCTGCCATATCATATATATTTTTTATTTTTGTTTCTTCACATAATCCTGTTGCTATTTCTTTATATATTCTTCCATCATAGCTTGCACTTGTATATTTATTAGTATTTGAAAAATCTAAAAAATTCTCCCAATTATTACAATTAAATATCTCTCCTTTTCCTAACGTAATTAGTCCTTTTTTATATTTGGTTGCTGGACACCAATCCACTGCTTGTTCTGTACCATTATTAAAAATTAATACATGTTCAGCATATAACCCATCACTCTTTAATTTTATACTATCATTATAATTTCCATAATCTGTACTTTTACTTCCTATATCATTTACTTCTTTAGACATCCATTCAACTATTGTATCCCATGCATAACTATCTATTAATTGACTTGTTACTGAACTATTACCCGCATACATATTTGCTGAAACCTTTTCTGCATTTGTTTGACTTATATAATTCCAACTTTGATTATTTTTTTTGCTTACTGGTTTATATGTTGTAACATTTTTTGAAGGAGTTGTACTACTAGTTTTATATTCATCTTCTGCTTTACTTGCATAAATACCAGTTGCATTGCTTGGTATTCCAGCTTCATATCTTGCTACATAAAATCCTCCATATTTTTCTACACTGTCTTCGTCTCCCCCATTGTCTCTCCAATCTTTATAGTTTATATATTGATCCTGTTTTTCTAAATATTTATTATTCCATTTTTGAGCTAAATTATTATCTTCTTTATTACTATCTTTTTCATATTTTACTGCATTTTTTCTCTTTTCTTCTGTTTCGCCATTCTTTAAACATGGCACCCACACAAACTCATTTCCTTCTGCATCTGTTATTACTAATCCTTCTTCTACTGTACTTTCTCCCTTAATTTCTGTTGGCGCAAAGCCTGATGGGATTGGTACTTTTATTGGATTTCCATCTTCGTCTTTCTCTCCTGTTTCATAATCATATTTTTTTGTATTCATTGCTGCATTCATAGCTGCTAGTTTTAATTGTTCTTCTTCACTTGCTTTCTCTGTTTCTGTTTTTGCTGTTTGAGCTCTTGTTAATATTCCATTTTCTCCTGTTAGGGTTGCTATACTTACTCCTGCTAAGATTAGCAAGACTATTATTGTTATTACTAACGCTATTAATGTTATTCCTTTCGTTTTTCTTTTTTCCATATCTTTATTCCTCTCCTGTTTATTTTTCATTACTTTCTTTAGCTTACCCACTTTTTCAATTTTTCATTTGTTTTTCACCTCTTTTTTATTTTAAAATATTATTTTTCTCTTATCCACACACTAAAAGTTAGAATTTATTTTTTAGTATTTTAATTAAGTACAATACTTAATTAAAATATTAAAAGCTTAAAAAGTACTGTTTTTATAGTGCTTTTTAAGCTTTTTGGGTTTTATTTTTTTATTATTTTTTGTAAATTTTTTTATTTTAAATGTTGCATAATAATTTATTTTATGCTATATTTTATTTGTCTTAAGTTTTAATTAAGTATTGTACTTAATTAAAGTTTTTTATCTAACACTTTGTTATCCATTAGTAAAGTACTTAGCACAATTATTATCATCATAGTAGAAGAATTAAAAAATGTATAACCTGAGAATAAAGACAATGCAAAAGCAAGTGCAAGTCCAAAAATAGAAAATACATATTTACTATCTATTTCTTTCCTATTCTTAACACATCTATATATTGCAAAAACAAAAATTGCTAAAAAAGGTCCCAAATACAATATAAAACCAATTAATCCAAAATTTAATAATAAAGCAATAAACTCCATTTCAAAAACCAATTCTCTATAATTTGCCATATATCCATTTCCAAAAAGAATTAAAACTGGATTTTTTTGATTTTTAATTAAAACTAAATTATAAATCAACTGCTGAGTTCTTTGGTCGTTATTTTTTACTTTCAATTTATTTGCAATATTATATAAATCTATTATAGACTGCTTTTGTGCCTCAGACATATAGTTTTCTTCAATATTTCCACTTTCTATTTTTTCTTTTATTTCCAATAAACTTCCTGTTATATGTGAATTTTCTTGTTTTGTTTCATCAACTATATTTCCTTCAATTTCTTTTAAATGTTTTCTTCTTTGAAGTGTATTTGAACCAATTCCAACTACTAAAATAACAATTATTGCAACTCCACTTATTCCACCTATAAGTAATTTTTTGTTTACTTTCTTGTTTTTTATAAGGTTATAAATTATTTCAATTGCTACATATAGTGCAATAACTAATATAAAGCCAAATAAGCCTGCTCTTGTACCAATTAGAAAACATAAAAATATTCCTACAAGCACAAGTAATGGAAGTACAATTTTCTGGTATTTTTTATCTTTTATGTATGGCAAATATATAAACATTGATAATAATAAAATTGCACTAAGGCTATTTCCAGATTCGAACCATCCTTTATAACCCATTCCTTCAATATATGTACTTGACGATGTTTTGGTTATTATTGATAAATATATAGAAATAATGTAAATTCCATTTGCTATTAATACACTTTTCTTAAGCCTTTCCTTATCTGTTTCTTTAAATATTTCTATATATAAAAATAAATTTAATATCATAAATGTATAATTAATTAAATATTGCAATTCATGAAGTTCATTGCTATAACTCATGTTTGTCTTAACAGTATTAAATAGGTATATATGAACTATACCATATATTACATATACTAGCCCTATCCAAAAACAATTCCATTTAAATTTTTTATCTCTTTTAAAAAATAAATATATTATTACAATGGCTGGAATGATTGGCCTTGTTATGGTTGAAGGCGAAAAATTAGTATTAAATACATTTCTGTATAAAAAACTTATCATGTCTAATACTGGGCAGATTATAATAAAAATACATAATATATTTTTTAAATTAAATTTTTTCATATTTTTTTCCTTTTATATTAATGATAATATTGCGCTATATATTTTGTATGTAACCTTGTTTATTGATTTTAAGTATAAACCTTTTTTTGAATTATCTTTTTTTAATATTTCATTTTTTCTCCAATTAGGAAAATTTTTTTCAAGTCTATTCCACGTTTCTAAAAGCATTTTTTTCCTTGTTGCTTTGTCTTTTATTTTTACAACTCTTAAAAATGAACTGCAAAAGGCGTCTTTTATAAATATATATTCTAATTGCTCTTTATATTTATCATATATATTTTTTTCCTTGTAAAAATCAATAACATGTTCTAATACATCAAATATTTCTTTTGTTCTTTCATTTTGAGAATTTGAAATTGAACCTTCTCTTTGAACATAATGTATAAGTGGCTCATCTAAAAAAGATATTTTCTTAAGTGATGGCAAGAGTTTATATGTAAATTCTACATCTTCATATCTATAACCTTTTGGAAATTGTATATTTGCTTTTTGTAAAGTTTCTCTTTTTATTAGCTTATTCCATGCTTCTACTCTTGCATTTTGAAGCATTTTATTTGTTACACTATATTCTAACATTTCTCCCTTTTTTCTTTTGTTTGGATATTCCCAGTAAAAATTACATTGTACCATGTCACTATCTTCTTTTTTTGCTAATTTATATAATTTTTCATACATGTCTTTTTCTACATAGTCATCTGAATCTAGAAATGCAATATATTCTCCTTTGCTATATGGTATTCCATAATTTCTTGCATCTGAAAGTCCCCCATTTTCTTTTTCTAAATAGACTATTTTTTTTGGATATTTTTCTAAATATTTTTTTGCTATTTGCGAACTATTATCTTTAGAGCCATCATTAACAAGTATTATTTCTATTTCTTGCAAAGTCTGATTTACTAGTGTTTCTAAACATTTTTCTATATAGTTTTCTACATTGTAAAATGGTACAATTATACTTACTTTTATCATTTTCTTTTTTCCTTTATTTTCTTTTTATTTAAATATAACTTTATTTATCTTATTTTTAAATACAATTTCACGCTTATTTTTAAAACGATTCTTTTTATTAGTTGTTTTATGTTATATGGCTTTATGTTTTTATACATTTTTCTTTTCTTTATTTCTTTTATATATTCTTCTAAGTCTTTATTTTTTAAGTCTTTTGATTTTAATATTACTGTGTTTGTGTAATACCTTCTTACTAGGTCTTTTGTTTTTTCATTTATTTTATAATCTTGTATAACTTTTATCATATTGTCATAATTGTTTAATATACATTTTGCTTTTTCTATTTCTTTTTGATATTCTTTGTTTCTAGTTATGCTGTTATTTGTTTGTAAATAGTTATATCCTACTACATTTGTTGATACAAAACTTTTTGCTTTTATTATTACTAAAGATGTTAACCCAAAGTCTTCATGATATTTTCCTGAGTATTTGAAATTGTTTTCTATAAAAAATTGTGTTTTGTATAAGTATATACAAGCTGGATCTAAGTATTTTTCTTGAGTACATAGTTTTTCATATGCTTCTTCTCCTGTGCATTTTTCAAATACTGGACCATCTAATTTTTGTATTGTGCCTCCATTTTCGTCTACTTGCTGCATTTTGAATTTTATTAAGTCAATTCCTTCGTCTATATATTTTTCTAAATTTTTGTATAAATCTTTTTCTATATAATCATCTGAGTCTATGAATGATATATATTCTCCGCTTACATATTTTAAAGCATAATTTCTTGCATCAAATAATCCACCGTTTTCTTTTTTAAAGTATTTTATTGGTATTTTTGTGTTATTTTCTTTTATGCATTTGTTAATAATGGTTTCTGAGTTGTCTTTTGTGCCATCATTAACTATTATTATTTCTATATCATCCATTGTTTGGTTAAGTATTGATTTTATACATTTTTCGACATATTTTTCAGTATTGTATACTGGTACAATTACACTTATTTTTGGCATTGTGTTTCCTTTCAATTTTTATTTGTATCTATTTTTCTAAAATGTATTCCAATTAGTATTGGTAAACTAGTAAACATTCCATATATATACCTATATTCTCCAAATACAGGAGAAGCTATGGTTGTTAGCCATAATACTAATACTGGTACATATATAGTTATTAGTTTATATTGCTTTTTGTATATTGCATACATAAGACACGCTAATACTACCCAAAAGTTAAACCCTATGCTATATAACATTGAATTTAATGGAAGGTCTCTTCTGTCTATTAAACTATCAAATTTTTCTACTTCAGCTAATTCAACTATTGGTGTATTTTCTAGTTTTAAAGATAATTCTTTTTCTTCTGTAGTTTCACTTATTCCTCTTCCTGCTACCATGTTTACACTTTCTGGATACCAATATCCATAATTGTTACATAAAAATGATTCTATTGTAGCTCTTGGATATTTTAATGCCAATTTTATATATAATTTTACAAGTCCTAATTTATCTTCTTTAAATGCATTGTCATCAAATTGATTTTTTACTGCATCAGATATTTTAGGATTATAATCATCAGCTAATGTTTCAGATGGCAAATATTTATATATTCTCCATTTTTCATCTTCTGTTAGTGTGTCTGAATGATATTTTGTAACTCTTGCAAATTGTTGCAATGGTATAGATAATGCTTCTCTAGTAGAACCTTTTTTTATTTTTAATATAGAGAAAATTGTCCCTGTCCAAATGATATATATTGCAAGTATAGCACATGTAACAATTATTAATTGTTTGTAATATTTTTTTGCAACTATAAATAAGCATGGAATTGTTAGTAATACTACATATAATCCATTATTTCTAAATAGAATTGCTAAAAACATATTGATAATTAGTAATATAATTCTATATTTAGATTCGAAAAATCTCTTTTGATTTATTGTAATTTCTGTTACCATAATTGTAAATAGTAGTATTATAGCTGCAAATGGCACATCTTTCCACATAGTAATACTAAATATTGCATTTACTGGATAAAATGCAAAAAATATTAGTGTTAATATTCTAATTCTAATATCAACTTTCCTTTTTGCCATATAATAGATAGCAAATGAGAAAATGCTAGATGTAAATATCATTTGAAATACACTATATATTGCTACACCTAAGTTATAATCTTTTATAGCATTTCCAAGAGCTATTGCACATTTTATAATAAAAGTGTGGAAAACTGGATGATGATTTGATAAAGTATATCTTCCTAAGCCTTCACATATTTGTGCAAATGAATCTGGTGATATTATTCCTGGATAATAATTTAAAAAATATGGTATCCATGCTATAAGGATAATTCCCCATATAGCAAAAAAGCTTTTTTTATTATCTGAAAAACATTTAAATTCACCTTGTTTTAGTTCTAATTTTTCTAATTTTTCAAATATATTTGTAATTATTGCATATATTAAAATTACATATCCTATCCACTTAATTCCTGATTTTATTAGAGTTTGCCCACTTTCTATTATAGCCTCTAAATTTAAGTATTTATCTATACTATATCCCACTACTTCAAAACTAGCAAATAAAATTGCTAGTATAATTGAACAGTTTTTTAATCTTTTATTTTCTATTTTTTGAGTTTTACTTAATAACCAATATGTTAATATAAAAAATGCAACCCATAATATTGAATTTCCGGCTAAAAGATAAATCTAAGCTTGAATATTTATCTTGATTAATGTTTACAGCTAATGTGACTATAATAGATAACAGAATTGCTAGTATTGTGTTTATT
Organism: uncultured Clostridia bacterium; assembly: GCA_947632475.1. Lineage (GTDB taxonomy): Bacteria > Bacillota > Clostridia > TANB77 > CAG-508 > CAG-269. The sequence continues at coordinate 18,597 of CANRPI010000008.1, forward strand.
GTTTTTGATTGCTTTTTTAGTTTTTCCAAAGTTAATCCCCCTACTTTAGTTTTTGCCTTGCTTTAATTTTTTTAGTTTATCAGTCCATTCATTTAATTCTATCTCAAATTCTTGTTTATGGCTTTTTACTATATTTTGTAGTATTAAACCTCCAAAAAATGATTGAATTGCACATATAAAGAAAAATATGCTTGCTACAAATGATGGCATTTTAGGTACTAGCCCAGTTCTAAAATAATCTATTAATACTGGTGTTAGAAATCCTATTCCTACTAAAATTAATAGTAAACTTATCCAACTAAAAAATGATAATGGTCTATAATTTTTGTATAAAGTTACTATTGTTTTTAAAACTCTCATTCCATCTGAATATGTATTTAGTTTTGATTTACTTCCTTCTGGTCTATCTCTGTATTCTATTATAATGTTTTCTATTCCCATATTTTTATCTAGTGTATGAATTGTCATTTCTGTTTCTATTTCAAATCCTTTTGATAATACAGGAAATGTTTTTACAAATTGATAGCTAAATGCTCTATATCCTGTCATTACATCTCTTATGTCACTTTTATATATAATATTAATTAGTTTTCTTACTAATACGTTTCCCAAATTGTGAAAAGGTCTTTTGTTTTCTGTAAAATAAGTTGATGATAGTCTATCTCCTATTACCATGTCTGCATTTCTTTCTAATACTGCATTACACATTTCTCTTGCATATTCTGCTGGATAAGTATCATCTCCATCTGTCATTATATAACACTCTGCATCTATTTCTCGAAACATAGTTCTTATGACATTACCTTTTCCTTGTTTTCTTTCATAACGAACTATTGCTCCTGCTTCTCTTGCTATTTCATCTGTTTTGTCTTTTGAATTATTATCATATACATAAATTTTAGCTTCTGGTAGAGCCTTTCTAAAATCTTCTATTACTTTTTTTATTGTTTTACTTTCATTATAACATGGTATTAATACTGCTATTTTGTCCATTTTTAATATTTTCCTTTCTAGAACATTAATTGTAATTTTTACATTATCTTATTACCTTAATTTTAAGCTAATTTTATCATGTATTTTACATATAATCAAGTTATTATCAAAAAAAATAGAACTTATATAAATTGGTCTAGAGAGAGGGATCTTTATGTTTCCTCTCTCTAGTTTACCATTTATGCAAGTTCTATTTTTATTTAGTTATTGCTATATTATTTGGTTCTACTTCATTTTTTTGTTCTTCTTCTGTTTTGTTTTCTTCTTCATCTAAAACAGTATTTTCTACATTATTGTTATTTTGTGGTTCTTCTATTTTTTTATCCTGAATTACATTTTGATTTTGTTGTTCTGATTCTTTGTATTCATTTTTCACTACTGGTTGCTCTACTTTTTGTTTTGTTTCTATATTTTTTAAATTTGTATTACTAAATTTAAAAATATTGTTTTCTATTTTTAATTTGCTGTTTTTGAATACTCCTAGTTCTTTATTCTTTGGATAATATGCGGTTGCAATTTTGTGTGTTGATGTATTATTTTTGCTTCCTGATTCTACTTCAATTATATATTGATTACTTATGTCTAATGAATCAATATATCCATCAAAATAGTATTTATTTCCTTCTATTGGATTTACCCATAGTCCATAAGTTGTATTTGAATTTACTTGTTTTATTCTCATTATAGGCGTAGCTTTTGGTATAGACCATGTTTTTCCATTTAACCATTCTGTTATTATTATTTCACCTTTTATATATGTTCCTTTTTCATTTTTTAATAACTCTAATTGCTGTATTTCGGTTGCTACATCTCCACTATATATGTCTTTTTGTACTAATATTTTGTTGTTTTCTATTTTTACTTTATTGTCTTGATATGTTCCTAATTGTTTATTTTTTGGATAGTATGCTGTTGCTACTCTATATGGTGATATATTATTAATATTTGCTGACTCAACTTTTATTTCATATTGTTTTCCTGCACTCATTCCATCAATATATCCATCAAAATAGTATTTATTTCCTTCTATTGGATTTACCCATAAACCATATGTTTCGTTTCCATTTATTTGTTTTATGGTCATTATTGGTGTTTTCTTTGGCATTGACCAAGTTTTTCCATCTATCCATTCTGTTATAATTATTTCTCCTTTTACATAGGTTCCTCTTTCATTTTTTAGTAATTCTAATTGCTGTATTTCGGTTGCTATGTCTCCACGATATCCTTCAAATTTAAGTTTACTGTTTACTATTTTAACTTTACTTCCATCATATTCTCCTAAGGTTATATTATTTGGATATTGTACTTGTGCAGATTTATAACTTGAAGTATTATATGGATTGTTTAATTGTACTTTTATTATATATTGTTGTGTCATGTCTAAACCGTCTATATATTGGTCAAAATAATATTTGTTTCCACTAATTTTATTTACCCAGAATTGTGCTTTTTCTTTATTGTCTTTGGTTGATACAAGTGTCATTATAGGGGTTACATCTGGTTCTGACCAAAGTGGACCTAACCATTCTGTTATATAGATTTCTCCTTTTATAAATGGTCTTCCTTGTTCATTTTTTGCTAATTCTGTTTTTATAATTTGTGGTGCAACATCTCCACAATAATTTGTAGGTGTTAATGTTATGATATTGCTTTTCATATTTAATATATGTCTTCTATATTTTCCTATTGTTTTATCAGTTGGTGAATATGCTCTTGCTATTTTATATGGTGATGTATTATTACTATTTCCTGATTCTACTTGGATTTCATATTTTTTGTTTACATTTATATCATCTATACATCCTTCAAATGAATATGTATTTGATTCTATATTTTTTACAGTTAAATTATAACATTTACTACTATCTAGTTCTTTAAATCTTATTTTTGGCGTATCTTTTGGTTTTGACCAAGTTATTCCATCTATCCATTCTGTTACTACTATTTTTCCTTTTAAATATGTCTCTCCTTTGCTATTTGTTTGTGTTTGTATTTGTGTTATTTCTGTAGCTATATCTCCACGATAATCTTCTTCATTATTCAATGGTCTTGGTGCTGGAGAACTTGGCATATTTTCATAAACTGGAATTATAAATTCAAAATGACTTGATAGAATTCCACATTTTTTATATGTTGTATAAATATTATTTCCTTCATCATTTGCTGCTCTAATATTTTGCATATATTGATGTTGATATAAATTGTTTAAATCTACTACATTATATTTTTCAAAATATAATGTATTCTGTCCTACGTCTATGTATTTTTCTCTTAAAAATTTAGCTCCACCTTTTATTGAGTCTTCTTTTGTAAACCATCCATTTTCATAAGCTGTTTTTGCACCTTCTAAGAATCCTTGTTCAGTATCGTTTCCACTTACATTTATATTAAATAGATTGAATACTTTTACCCATCTTCCATCTTCTGTTTTATATGCATATCCATTCATTTTTCCTAAACCTGATGTTCCTTGTTCTTGCGTGATTCTTGAAACAAGATGAAATGGACTTATTTGATATTGTTGTGCTGCTTCCATAATTGCTGTAACAACTGATGGTTCTGATAAGAATGTTCCTCTTACCATTTTTTCTATCTCACTTCTTGTTCCTGATGAAGAACCTAAGTTTTGGAATTGGAATATATAGTCATCTGTTAAACTGTTTCTTGGATCCATCATATAAGCAATTGCTTTTCTAGAAGCACAATACCATTTATGTGAAACATCAAATGTTTGATCTCCACAAATTGGACAAATCCACTCTCCTGTATATGTATAGTAACTTAGACTGCTGGGACTATTTCCATGACCTACATATTCTCCACTTATTGCATCTTCCCAATTAATTCCTGTATAGTAAAGTTTTATACTCCAATTAGGATATTGGTTTTGCAATGTTTTAATATAGTTTTTATATCCTGGATATTTTGCTTCATTTATTCCATTGATATCAGAACTAATACTTGCTGCTTGTACCTTATTAAAATTTAGTATAGCAAAGAATATTACTAATAATATTAAAATTAGTATTTTTAAATACATTTTCCTATTTTTTGCTATCATTACTTTCACTTCCTTCTAGGACTTTTTCTTCTATATCTTTGACTACATTTTCTTCTATATCTTTAACTACATTTTCTTCTGTATCTTTAATTACATTTTCCTCTGTATCTTTAACTACATTTTCTTCTGTATCTTTAATTACATTTTCCTCTATATCTTTAACTATATTTTCTTCTATTGTTTGTACCTCTTTAACTGTTTGTATTTTTTGTGATTGTTCTACAATAAATTTAAAAATGTTATTTTCTATTTTAAACTTACTGTTTTTAAACATACCTAACTCTTTATTTTTTGGATAATATGCTGTTGCTATTTTATGAGCTGAAGTATTGTTTTTGCTTCCTGTTTCTACTTCGATTGTATATTGATTATTTGTATCTAATGAATCAATATATCCATCAAAATAGTATCTATTTCCTTCTATTTTCTTTACCCATAATCCATAGATTTCTTCTGAATTTAATTGTTTTATTCTCATTATAGGAGTAACTTTTGGTATTGACCAAGTTATTCCATTTAACCATTCTGTTATTATTATTTCTCCTTTTATGTATGTTCCTTTTTCATTTTTCATTAATTCTATCTGTTTAATTTCTGTTGCTATATCACCACTATATTTAATTCCTGCTAATGTTATTTTGTTGTTTTCAATTTTTACTTTTTTATCTTCATATGTTCCAAGGGCTTTATTTTTAGGATAATCTGCTGTTACTATTCTATATGGAGATGTGTTTATTTGAGCATTACTTCCTGATTCTACTTCTATTTTGTATTCTTTTCCTTCGCTCATGCCATCAATATATCCGTCAAAATAATATTTATTTCCTTCTATTGGATTTACCCATAATCCATAATTCTCTGTTCCATTTATTTCTTTTATTGTCATTTTTGGTGTTTTTCTTGGAATTGACCATGTTGAACCATTTAACCATTCTGTTACAAAAATTTCTCCTTTTATATATGTTCCTCTTTCATTTTTTAGTAGTTCTAATTCTTGTATTTGTGTTGCCATATCTCCTCTATAAATACCTACTCTAGTAAATACTAATTTGCTATTTTGTATTTTTATTTCATAGTCATTATATTTTCCAAGTGTTAGATTTTTTGTATAATTTACATTTGCAATTCTGTAATTTGAGATATTATATGGATTGTTTGATTGAACTTTTATTATGTATTGTTTTGTCATATCTAAACCATCAATATATTGGTCAAAATAATATTTGTTTCCACTAATTTTATTTACCCAGAATTGTGCTTTTACTTGATTATCACTAATATCTACAAGCGTCATTATAGGTGTTACATCTGGCTCTGACCATGTTGAACCAAGCCATTCTGTTATATATATTTCTCCTTTTATAAATGGCCTTCCTTGTTCATTTTTTGCTAATTCTGTTTTTATAATTTGTGGTGCAATATCTCCATAATAACTGTTATTATCAAATTCCAAAACTCCATTTTCTACTTTTACGATGCATCTTTGTAATTTACCGAGTGTTTTGTTAATATTATAACTTGCTATTGCTTTTCTAAAAGGTGATACATTTTCTACGCTGCCTGATTCTACTTCTATTTTATATTTTTTATTTTTGTCAATTTCATCAATATCTATTTCAAATTTGTATCTGTTTGATTCTATATTATTTACTAAACATTCATAAACTGTATTTCCTTCTATATCTTTTAGTCTTATTTTTGGATTTGTTTTTGGTTTTGCCCATGTTACTCCATCAATCCATTCTGTTACTAATATTTCTCCACTTAATGTGTTTTTGTAGTTTTTAGATATTAAAGTCATTTCTTGTATGTCTGGTGCTACATCTCCACGGTAATCTTTTACAAATAAATTTTTATTAGCTATTATTGCTTTTGCATCTGCTTCTGCCATTCTTTCAAGCATAGTATCATTTAAATATCTTTCTCTATCATAACTATTGTTTATGTAAGCATGTTCTATAATCATTCCTGGTATTTTATAATACATAGGATGTCTAATTATTCCATACCAATCTGATAGAGTTCCATCTTCATACAGTTCTCCATCTGTACTAAATTTTAAAATTGGTCTAGTACTATTACTTCTAACTCCAATATCTCTTAAATTGCTTAAAATATTTTCTGCTAATTTAGTTGAATATTCATTAAATCTTCTTTCTGTTTTATTAGCTGTTATGTAGACTTCTGCACCACTTGCATTGGTTGAAGAAGAGTCTGTAGAATTTATGTGAAAACTTACTAATAAATCTGCATTATAGTCTCTTGCTTTTTTTCCTCTATCTTCTATTGAAACATATTCATCTGCATTTCTGGTTAATATTCCTGTTATTCCTTCTGTTTTATCTAAAATTGCTTTTACTTTTTTTGCTATTTTTAAATTTATATCTTTTTCTACAAGCCCATTTCTAGTTGCTCCTGAGTCCCAACCTCCATGGCCTGCATCTAACATTACTGTAATATCTTTGGCAAAAGCCATATTTGGTATTACTAACAATATAAATCCTATAAAAAACATGATAAATAACAATTTTTTTGTTTTCATTTGTAGCAATCCCTCCAAATATTATATTTACATTTATTATTGTAACATACAAGTACTTAAAATACAATGTGAATATTTGTAATTTAACAGTCTATTTTTTAACAGACATTATTCCTAATTCTTTTTCTCTTTGTTTTAACCAATTTTCAGTTCCTTCGTTCCATACTTTGAAATTGTTTTTCTTTTCAAAGTATTTAGCTGAATTTAATAATCTAACATTTGAAAATCTTTGTTTTTCATATTCTAAATCATTTTGATTTTGTGGTTTTTTATGATTATGTATTAAACCTAATTTTCCTATTGTTCCTATTTTATAGCCTTTTTTGAATAATGTTATAGAAAAATCTATATCTTCAAATCCTACAAACATACCTTCATCAAATTTTCCACATTCTTCAAAAGTTTTTTTACGTATAACAGAAGCTCCTCCAAATAAGAAGGTTGATAAACTTCTTGGTATTGTTTCATTTATTTTGCATTCACTTTGCTCAAATGCTCCACCACACCCTATATGTATTCCATTTGAAATTGGCTCTATAAAGATATTTCCACCTGCTGCAAAAAGCCTATCTCCTGTTTCGTTTAGTAATGGTAAGTTTACAAAGTTACACCCTAATTGTGATATTGTATTTTGTATTTCTGGCAATATGTTACAAGCAAATAAAATATCATTGTCTAATGACATAAACCAGTCTGTTTTTACATGTTCTACTGCTTTGTTCCTTCCTTTTGCTACTCCTAAATTCTCTCCAAATTCTAATAATTCACATTCATATGGCATTTTTTTGATTTCTTTTTTTAATTTTTCTATTGTTTCTTTACTAGAACCATTGTCTGCAATCATATATTTTCCTTTAAAATTTGGTATTTGTTTTTTTATAGATTTCATCATTTCTATTGTAGCATTTGCTCTTTCGCAAGATAAAACTACAATAGTAAGGTTTTCTCCATTTTCTCCTATATTATCATCAGATAATAGTTTATGATATTGACTTGTCCCATATAAAACTGGAGAAATTCCACCTAATAAGTTTAATGGATTTTTTATAATTATATCAGCCATATTATTATTACCTCTTTCTTCTTTATACTGTTCAAATTGCTTTATTGATATATCAAAAAATTCTTTAAATTGCTCACACTTTTCCTCCCATGACCAATTTTTTATTTGTTCTAGGTTCTCTTTTGATAATTTTTCCCATTGTTCTGGTTTTTTTAATATTTGTTTTATTTTTTCTTTTAGATCTTCTTTTGTTCTTTCTTTTAGTATATATTCTTTTTGTAGTTTTCCAAATGCTTCTGGTACAATTCCTACATCAGTTGTAATTATTGGTACACCACATGCCATAGATTCTAATACTGGATTTGGTGTTCCTTCTTCTTTTGATGCACATATATAAAGGTCAATTGAATTATAATAATCTGGCATTTTATCATGTGGAATATATCCTTCATTTCTATCTGCAAATTTTCGCTCTATCTTATATCCTTCTTTTATTAGTTCTTCAATAGCTGGTATTATTATTTTTCTTACACCTTTTAAGTCATTGTCATTTTCTGAATTTTCAAACTTGCTATTTCCAACCCAACCAATTTTTACTGTTCTGTTTTTTATATTAGAAAATCTTTCTAGATTTTTAGGTTTAAATTTTTCTAAATCTACTCCATCTGTAATCTCCATTAATGGCTTTTTAATAATTTGTGGGCTTTCATTATATATGTCTAATAGTTTTTTAGAACTTACTGTATATGTTTTTGAATATTTTAAAAATGCCTTTGTTATTTTAAATGCTTCTTTATTTAGAAAACTATGGTCATATACACTAGTTGTAATGTTTACTGGAAATACAAATCTTTGCGTAAATTCTTCTGATGTTAGTCCTAAACTTCTTATATATCCTTTAATATAATCTCCTTCTAATTCAGAAAACATTCCACGCCATAGAAGATGTACTAAATCATAATGTTTAGCTAAAAACATTAATCTTACCACATTATGAGAAAAAATAGATTTTGGAAATATGTCAATTTCATAATATTTAGATAAATTTTTTTGTAATTGTTTTGCTATATTATGAAATGCCCATCCTTCTACATCATATATAATTGCTATTTTTTTCTTTTCTCCTTTAACTTTTACTATATCTTTTGTTTCAACTTTTTTTCTTACTTCTTCCATCCAGCCTAATCTTTGTGCAATTACTTCATTATATGTTTTTAATTTTTCTTCCAATTTATTTGTTCCCATTAGTTTTTCCCTCTCGTTAAATTTTTTGCTTTTTTTAATATTTTATAAATTTTACCTGACATAATTTTATCACAATAATCTTTTTCTTTTCTAGTTGCCTCTATTTCTGCTAGCATTGCTTCAATACTTTCTCTTAAAATTGCATTTTCTTCTTCTAAAATACAATTTTTTATTTCACTCTTTTTTAGTTGTTCTTTTAATTCTTCCATATTATTTCCCCCTTCTTATTATGTTTCTTAATTTCCACCATCTAGAATGTTCTATTTTTTCTAACATTTCATTTTTTAGTTGTAATTCTTGTTTTAAAACATTTTTTTCATTTTCTAATTCTTGTTTTATATTTTTTAATTGTTCTTCTTCTATTTTATATTCTTCTAACTTGCTTTTCAATGCTTCTATTTTTCTGTTTTTTAACTCATTAATATACTCATATTCTAAATTTATTCCTTGTGCTCTTATTTCTAAGCAATCAATTTCTTGTTCAGGTCCATCCATATAATTTTACTCCTTTCTTTTTTGATTAATCTATTAATTACTATTTTTTATATTTATTTAGACAATAATCAAAAAAATTTTTAAAATCCCACTTTAATTTTTCATAAGTGTATTTTGGAGCATTTTGTAAATTTTCTTCTGATAATTCTTCTAATCTCTCCTGATTATTATATATTTCTTTTATTTTTTCTTTTAAGCATGGTATACTTCTTTCTTTTAATATATAATTTTTTTGTTTTTCGCCTAATACTTCTCTTACTACTCCTACGTCAGTTGTAATTATTGGTACTCCACATGCCATTGATTCCATAATCTGATTTGGTGCACCTTCAGTTTTTGATGCACAAACATACATATCTATACTATTATAAAATTTTGGCATTTCATCATGTGGAACCCTTTTTTTACTGCTATCTACAACATTTAATTCTATGTCATATCCTTCTTTTTTTAGTTCTTCTATTGCTGGAAATAATATTGTTCTAGAACCTTTAATGTCTTCATATCCTTCTCCACCCCATTTGGTATTTCCACTCCATCCTAATATAAGTTTTCTATTTTCTCTATTTTTAAATCTCTCTAAATTTTGTGGTTTAAATTTATCTAATTCGACTCCATTATAAATAGTTCCAAATGGATTTTTTATTTCTTTTATATTACTATATATATCATATAGCCTGTTTGATATAACATAATAATCATCAACATAGTTTATTGCTTTTATATTTTCTTCTAATTCTTCACCTTCTAAAAATAGATGGTCTGGTATACAAGTTGTTTTTATTGCCTTTGAAAATTTTTCTTTTAAAAATTCTTCCACTTTTATGTTATTTCTTTTAAATACATAGTTTTCATCATTTAAATTAAATAATATTCTTCTCCAAAAGAAATGTACTAAATCATAATCTTGTAATAGTAAAATTAATTGTAGCATATTGTTCTGCAAAGCAGTATCTGCTGGAAAAATTTTTATGTCATAAAATTCAGCTAATTTTTCTTTTAAAACAATTGATCTATTATAAAAAGCCCAATTATATATATCAACTACTAAAGCTATTTTTGGTTTATTCATTTTTCCCATCCTCCTTTAATATTTATGAATTTACAAATTCTTTAACTAGTTTTTCACATTTCTTATTAAAGTTTTTCTTCCATTCTATATATAAATTCATTATTTCATCTCTATTTTTTAGTGCTACCATGATTTTATTTTTTATATAATTAGCATCATCTTCCCTCTCTAAAATTACATAACTTCCAAGTTTAGTCCCTACAAAATAATCATTATTGTTTCCAAGTAAGCATGGAACTCCCATTTCAAAGCTTTCTAATGGAAACATTGGTGCATTTTCAGTAAAGGTAGGATATATGTTTATATCATTTTTTTGAATTCTTTGCATTAGTTCTTCATTTGGAATATAAGCATCAATACTAGTTGTTTCTAAGTTTAGAATTTCTGTAAATCTTTTGGCACTTTCATTTATTGGTACTACATCTGCAACACAATTTGGTACAAGTTTCATACTGCTTAATGCTGTATAAATATTTTTAAGTTCTCTTGTGTCTGCATTATAAATTCCTATTTTAGTCTTTTCATTATTGTTTCTAGCGATTTTTCCTGCATTTTCTTTATATACATTATTTTGTAAATAGTAACATTTGAATCCTACTTTTTTATAAAATTCATACATTGTACTTCTAACAAATGCAAAACTATCAATTTTGTTTTGTTTGTATAAATTCATTACTTCTTTGTTTAAATTCCATGTGTAGTCTGAAAAGAATTCATAACAGTTTCCATGCCATATAACTTTTATTTTTATGTTAGGATTTAATTGATTTATTTTTTCTATTATTTGTGTCCATCCATCTACTATTTGGCTAAATATAGCTGTTTTTATATTGTTTTCTACAACTGCTTTTGCAATTTTATCTACATTTTTTCTACCAAATACTTGCTCTAATGGAATATTGTTTTTAAAAAGCCCTAAAGTTGAAGCAGCTACTCCAAGCCAAGTAGGATTATAAAATACAATGTAATCTTTTCCTTGATTTTTATTTATTATTTCTACCGCTTCATCAACTCTTTTTGTATATTTTTCATTTTGCTCTTTTACTTTTTTTCTATTTGTAATTTTATATTTTTGTGTGCTTAAGAAATGATATATTTTGCTTAAAATTTTGTATATTATTCCATCTTTTTTTATAAATCTTTTTAAATGATTTTTTATTTTTTGCAATTTATTTCTTCCTTTCAATATAAGCATAAAGGGTTTTATTTTTCTAAAAATTCTTTTATGCTTTGAATTGCTTGTTTTTCATAGTTTTCTTTCCATTTTATATATAGTTCTTGTACCTTTTGCTTTTCTTTTACTAATTTTTCTACTTTTTTTGCATTTATAATAGGATTATCTTCAGCTGTAGTTACTACATATTCTTTCAGTTCATCGTTTTCTTCAAAAAAATCTGAATTATTTCCTATTAAACAAGGAATTCCTAGTTCCATACTAATCCAAAATATTGGATGCATGTATTCTGTAAAAGATGCAGAAATAATTACATCGTTTTTTACTATTTTGTCTATTATTTGTGCTTCTTCTATTTTTTCAATTCTTTGTGGCATGTTTGGTATTTCCATTGTGTCTAAAAATTCTTTCATTCTATTGTCTAAATTATTATAGTTTAAAATACAATTTTTGACAAATTTTGCTATGCATAATTGATTAAATATGTTTTTGTCCCATGTATAGTTTAAGGGATAAATTCCTATGTTTATTTTTTCGTTTTTCTGCTCTATTTTCGTTTTTTTACTTATTTTATAAAACTCTTTTATGTATGAACAGTTATATCCTAAATTTTTATATGTTTCATATTGACCTTTTCTCAAAAATGCTATATCTGTTATTATACCTTGTTTTGACAATTCTAATAGTTTGAAAAAGTTTTCTCTTTCATATTCATAATATAATAAACTGTCTTGTGTATTGCAAATTACTTTTATTTCTAGTTTTTCATTTTTTTGTTTTATGTCTTTTACCATCTTGTCCCATCCTATTTCAAAACCAGAAATTATTAATTGCTCTACACCTTTATTTAGTTCTTCTTCTATAATTTTCATATTGTGTGTATAGTCAAAATCTGTCCATATTAAATTTATTTGCCTACAATTTTCAAACATATTTGTTATACATATATTGTCTTCAGGCTTTTTGTCCCCATATAATAAACTATATTTTTTCATTTTAAATTGCATTTCCTTTCTTAAAAGGCACACATATCTATGAAAGATTGTTTTCTTTTAAATTATCTTCCTTTTAATATCTTTCTTATTGCAGCTTTTGTTTTTGTTAATATACTCATGTATTTAATATTATGGTATACCATAAATGCTTCTTTCCATGTTTCATTTCTTAACATTTTTCGACATTTAAATACATTTAATCTTTGGATTGCTGACATTTTTTTCTCTTTTTCTACATATTCATCTGTTCCAAATGTGTCATTAAATACCATACTATAATATGCTTCTATTAGTTCTTCATTTGGTTTGGTTTTTATATCTTTTAATAAGTTGTATACATATTGTTTTGTTTCCTTAGCTTCATATGGATGATATTTCATATATTCATTTATAAGCTCTGCTCCTGCAAACATTCCATTTTGTAATGGTTTTATATATTGCATTACTACTCTTTTTTCTTCTTCTTTTGCCTTTCTTATTGCTTCTCCATTTTTGTATTCAACTACACTTCCTGTTCCTGGATTGTAAATCCATTCTAATAATGTAATCATGTCTGAAACTTCATTGTCTCTTATTGTTTTATCATCTATATAGCTTATTTTATAACTATTTTCTGGTTGTAAATTATAAAAATCATATAAAGTTAGGTAATATCCTGTTATTTTTTTGTTTTTGAAAATATATGATAGATTGTCTTGTATAGTTCCTCTCCATCCAATGTCTACTATAAACATCTCATTTTCATCATCTCTTATTTGTTTTTGCTTTTCAAAGTACTCTAGTAACTCATTTATTTTTCTATCTAATTCTACTTGTATTTTTGCTTTGAATTCTTTGTCATTACATAGTTTTTGTACTTTTATATTAAACCATGGTTCTTCTATATTTTCATCTTCTTTTATTCCATATTTTTCTAAATATAGTCTATAATTATTTATGTCTATTCCTAATGTTTTAAATAGTGCTTTCATACTTTGTTTCCTGTATTGTGACCATAATCTTAATAATTCTGCTATTGAAAATTCGTTTAATGATGCTGAAAATGTTGCCATTCTACTAACTTCAATAATTTCACATTCTGGAAGTTCTACTCCAAATGGATTGTTTTTCTTTATTAACTCATGTATTTTTATAAAGGTTTCACCTTCACGTGTTTGATAATATATTTTTTTTATGTTGTTTTTTATTGCATACTCTACTATGCTATATACATAAAAGTATAATATTGGTGCTAATTCTACTCCTGCATTAAATAATTTATCTTCTTTTACTTGACTATTCTTTTTTACTTTGTTTAAATCAAATTCAAATTTTCTATTTTCTTGTGGTGCAAAATTATAATTTTCTTTTTGCATTTTTATTGTTTCAATTCCTAAGTTTTTAGCAACTTCTATGTCTGAGTATTCATTGTCTCCTACATGTATGTGCTCTTTAGAGTTTATCCCTATTTCTTCTTGCGCTTTTTTGTATAGATTTCCACTTCTTTTATTTAATAAATAGTCTGCTGAGCTGTATATTTTTTTAATTTTTATTGGTAACTCTAAATTATTTAATATTTCTTCTAATGATTTTGCTCCCATATAAAAGTCTGATATACAGTATTTTTCCGCATCTTTGTATTTTTCAAATATTGGCAATATTTCTGGATTTATATATGTTACTCTTTTTTCTTGTTCTATTTCTTCTTTTAGTAATTCTTCTGATATATCTTCTAATTCTTCTTTAAATATTTCTTTTTGCAATCTTTTAAATACTTCTTCTATGTTGCATTCATCATCTTTTCCGCTTTTTTTGTTTTCATTGCATATATTTGCTTCTATGTTATCTCTTTCTTTTAATATTTCATATATGTTTCTATATTTTTCTTTTAATTTTGATTCATATTTTAATAATATGTATTTGGCTGTATGTAGTTTTACCTCTTCTGGATGACATTTCCTTTTTATTATAGTGTCCCATATGTCAAAACTTATTATCATTTTTTTACTCCTTTTCCCTTTGTTCTTTCACATTTTATCATGTATTTTTTATATAATCAAGTTTTATTGCAAATTTGTGCCACGTAAACACGTTTCTCATTGGCACATTTGTGCCATGGGGACACTTCTAGTAACCATGGAGGATGTTTTTTATAATACGTTTATACTAAAAAAAGAATACTCTTTAAACTCTATTTTTTGATATAGTTTAAAGAGTATTCTTTTTTTATTTTATTCTACAGGATATACACTAACTTGTTTTTTGTCTCTTCCTTTTCTTTCATATTTTACATTTCCATCTATTAATGCATATAATGTATCGTCGCTTCCTTTTCCTACATTATTTCCTGGATGCATTTTTGTTCCTCTTTGTCTTACTAGGATATTTCCTGCTAAAACGAATTGTCCGTCTGCTCTTTTTACACCAAGTCTTTTTGACTCGCTCTCTCTTCCGTTATGGCTGCTACCTTGCCCTTTTTTATGAGCCATTATTCTCACTCCCTTCGCTTTTTATGTTATTTATGCTCTTTTTTATTAAATTTTATTTTATTATGCTTCTACTTTTGCTGGTTCCTTTTTAGCTGTTTCTGCTTTTTTTGAAGATGATGAACTAGCTACTATTGATGTAATTTCTACTTTTGTATATGGTTGTCTATGTCCTTGTTTTCTTCTATAATTCTTTTTAGCTTTCATTTTGAAAACAATTATTTTTTTTGCTTTACCATGTGAAACTACTTTTCCTTCTACTTTTGCGTTTTTTACATAAGGATTTCCTACTTGTATTTTTCCTTCTTCAGATACTAGTACTACTTTGTCAAATGTTACTTTTTTTCCTTCTTCTGCATCTAATTTTTCAAAAAATACAACATCTCCTTGTGCTACTTTGTATTGTTTTCCACAGCTTTCAATTATTGCGTACATTAAAATGCACCTCCTTGTTTGTATACTCGCTAATCCTTAAATCTTAGGTAATTAGCTATTGCTAATTTTTTGGAACCTTGACTAAGCGGATTACAGTTATTTATTTTAACATAATTTGCCTGAGTTGTCAATTATTTTTTTTAAAAATTTAGACAATGAAATTATGTTATCTTTAACATTAAACGTTGCCTTGGCTACAGTTCTGTATAAGAACTGGGTTGATAAGCAACTACATAAATAAAAAAGCTCACATTGGAATACGAAGAAATGGAGTGGTAGCTTTCCCTATCACTCCATTTCTTCATTTTTCTTTATAATCCATTAATAAACATTGTTAATGTATCGTTTATTTGTTTATTTATGCTAGTATTATTAAAAACTTCAATATCATCTTTATTTGATGATTTTTCTAAATTTATTTCTTTAAATAGCTTCTTGTATTGTTCCTCAACATTAAGCAATTCATTTGTATCTGTTATTGTTCCATCCGAATTTATTTTTAATTTTATTTTTCCTTCTTCTATTGCATGTATTCCAGCATCTGATTCAGTTGTAAAAAGTTGGTTAAGAATTATTTCATCATTAACTATTATATAGTTTCCCCATAATGCATGATCAATTTCAGTCATATAATGATAACTAAATGTTCCATTATCTAATAAACATAATTCATATTGAGCAGTACTATCAGCATTTAATTTTTTTGAATATTTATATATTCCTTTTATATTATCATATGAGTAAGCGCTTTGGGTATTATCTACTACACTCTCTGAATTATTTTTTGCTGTTTCAGTATTAGTATTTGTTTTTTCTATAATTGTTGACTCGTTTTTAGCACTCTCTAATAATGATACCCTGTTACTTAATTCACTAACTTGCTCTGTAGCATTTGTTTTATCGTCATTTAATTTATAAATAAAAAATGCCATAACTCCAATAGTAATAATTGCAATAATTAAGAAAAATGTTGATAAACTAATCTTTGTAGTTTTCTTTTCTTCCACATTTTTCACCCCCCATTTTCTTTTATATTACTTTTTATATCACATTCGCTTTTATTTTACAATACTTTTTAGAAATGTTTTTCGGAATGTTCTAAATATTCTTTCCAATTAGTTTGCTATACTTTTATTCAAATTCTTTATATAATTTAAATTGAAAAGAACAATGATAAATATTACATATTACCAGATACGACTTTATGGATAATGCAGATATTCCTGTTGTTTTAGGATATAATAAAGTTATGACTGCTAAAGAATTTGAAAAAAGTTATTTTTGGGCTGATGCAAAAATGGACTGGTCTAAGACAATGAGAGCAAATGACTATCAAAGAAATGCAGGTTTAGATGATTATTTTAAACAAACTGAAGGAGATAGACTTGATGATATTATTTTCTCCAAAAATTATGCAGAAACAATTTCGGAAATAATAGATTTTGCAATTTCAATTTATAACAGAAAACTTGTAATATGTGCATATTTGTATGATGATGTTCCTGATGATATAAAAGGAGTATATGAAAGTAGTATTACTTCAGATACATTAAAGCAGTTGGAACAAGTGAAAAATCTCCAAATAAAAAATTTAAACTAAAAGAATAATGGCAGAGTTTTGGCAAAGTTTTGGCAAAGTTTTGGCAGAGTATATTTGGACTAATGTAAAATGAGCATAATTATATAATTAAGATATATAATTTAAGGTAGTAAGTATGGAGTTTAAAATGGTAGATGTAATAGAAATAACAATAAATGAATTTAAAGAAAAAATCTATGATAGATATATTAAATTATTTCCAGAAGATGAACAAAGAGAATGGAGAAAAATATGGATGAAAATAGAACATTTTATTGAAATTACGCAAAAAAAATATGGGTTAAAAATTTGATTTCTAATCTGTATTTTTGGTGCAGATGACGTAGATATTTACAACTCGCGTGGCTCACTTGGAGAATCAATTAATTTATTAAAGTATATCATATTTTTGATAAATTTGAAAATACGGTAATTACAAAATGTAATTACCGTTTAATGAAAGGTATATAGGCTTATATTTATTTAGACTAGATGTTCTTGAATTTTAAAAGAATAAATTTGCATAAGTATAATACTACTAACGATACAATATACGTTATAGTCCATACGAAAATTCCTCCTAATACTGAAAGTCCAAGTGAAAATGGCCAAAAAATGTAATTGTCTTCTTTGGAAGTTGATAATACTTCAAAGTTTTGGTCGTATTTCACTATCATTGAACACTCATCATTCATAAATTTAACTGTAATCACATCATCATTTATAAAGATATTACAGTTTGTCTTCAACAATAAATCTGGATTTTGTTGAATATGAGTGATCTGATTTTCCAGTGCTTCATAATCACTTGCTGTAGCAGGTACCATGTCGTAAGATAAAAACAAAGTTATTCCTACAACGACACTGATTATTACACTTATAGCAAAACCTATCTTTTCTTCAGTTTTCATTCTTTTTAAACATTGAGTAAACCGTTTCATAAAAAAATCCTCCTTAAAATAATTATTTTACAATAGTTACATATATATACCTGTGATGAAAACAGGAGTACAAAAATAAGTCTAGAATAATTATATCATAGTAACATAATATCTTCAACGGTTTACAAATAAAATATTTTATTATATTTATTTATATTCTCCAAAGTTTATAAGTGTAGTCCTATATTCTTCATCTATGCTTTTTAACATATTATCAAACTTTTCATAATTTTCTTTAGTATTATATATAAGACCAGA
>CANRPI010000009.1 GCA_947632475.1 uncultured Clostridia bacterium
TTCTACCAAAACCTAAACCTGTATATTTATCAGTATTTTTAAGAAATAGGATTTTTTAAATCCATTTAGATTTTGAGTCTGCCCCGTCTACCAATTCCAGCACACCGGCATATAAAAAAGTGAAAATCTTAATATATATTAGCACATATTTAATCAAATGTCTAGCAATAAATTCAAGAAAATTTAAATTTAATATAAAACTTATTGAAAAGAAAAAAGTGTTATGATATATTTTAATTAACAAGAAAACTAAAAATAAGATTGAAAAAAATAAATATTTAAAATCATTTTGTATCTAAAAGAAAAAATAAAAATACACATATAAAAAGAAAGGAAAAACAAAAGATGAAAAAAATAAAAATACTCATAACATTAATACTTACAATTACATTATTTATTATATTTCAAAATAAAGTTGAAGCCAAAAGTTATTCAATAGAAGACATGGACATACAAGTAACTGTAGAAGAAAATGGAGATGCAAGCATAAAACAAAAAATAACATATAAATTTAATGGTCAATACAATGGAATCTATATAAATGTACCATATAACTTAGAAGACACAGAATATGAAGAAGTCGTAAAAGATTACAAAATAAACGAAAATTTATATAATGGGACATCTATAAATGTTCAAAACGTCTATTCAATAACAAACGGAATAGAAAAGAAATACACATTAGATCCAACCAATTATGTTAGGAATGGACAAGAAGGTATTTATACAGAAGAAAATGCTTATGGATTACATAAAATAAAAGTATATTCACCATCTAATAATATTACAAAAACGTTTGAAATTGATTATGTAATAAAAGATTTATGTGTCAAACATAATGACATAGGAGAGCTTTATTATAACTTTATTGGAGGGGCGTGGGACGTAACAATTAAAAAATTAAATATAGATATTTATATACCAAACAATACACAAAACATTAATATATGGGGACATGGTCCATATAATGGTCAATCAAAAATCATAGATAACACACATGCCAATTTTCAAGTTAAAAATATAAAACCAGGGCAATATGTAGCATCAAGAGTATTATTTGATAATTCAAATATAGCAAGTTCTACAAAATTATCTGGAATTAATGCAAAAGAAATAATTTTTAAAGATGAAGGAGAAATTGTAGAAAATAAAGAACAAAAAAATGCATTTACTATTAAAATAATTATTTTTGCAATTTGTTTACTAATTTATTGGATTATATTGCTATGTGTTTTTGAAAAAGACAAGAAATATAAACTAGTTAATGTAGAAGATGATGAATTATTTGAAAAATACAATCCAATGATAGCTGGGTGTATACAAGGAAGCAGAAATATATTAGCAAGAGATATTATAGCAGTTATATTAAACTTAATAAACAAAAAAATAATAAAATTAGATTTATATGATGCATTAGGTGGAACAGTAAAATACAATTATTTAATTGCAAAAAATACTGAATTAGAAAATCAAATGGATGAAATTGAAAAGTATATATATACATGGGTATTTGATGGAAAAGAAACAATAAATTTACAAGAAAGATTAACACAAATGCCAAAAGAAAAAGAAGCAAACAAAAAATTTAAAGAATTAAATGAAATTGTAGAAAAAGACTTAGCAAATATAAAAGCAAATGAAACAAAAGTACCAATGTGTATAAGAGGATTTAATATATTTTTATTTATTATAAGTTTATTATCAATATATAAGCATATATTATTTAACGGATTTGAAGTATATAATTCAGATTTATCAAATACTTTGTTAGTAATGTTTATAATATATGGCATTGCCTTTTTACCACTTTTTATGGGAATATTGTATGTGCCAATAAATTTAATTGTAATAATAAGACACAAAATTAATAAATCAGTGCAAAAAATTACCGGACAAAAAGTAGTAACCACTACAATTAGTTTATTAGTGTTATTTGGAGTTATTATATTATTAACATATATATTCTCAACTCACAAATATATTGTAGCAGATGAAATATTGATATGTATAGCAACAATAATAATATTAACAGATAATTTAATGATGAAAAATAACCCGATAATGATAGAAGATTACAGCAAATTAAATATGTTAAAAAATAAAATAGAAGAATATACTTTAATGGAAGATAGAGATATAGAACAAGTAGTGCTATGGGAAAAATACTTAAGTTATGCAGTAAGCTTTGGAATTGCAAATAAAATTATGAAAAGAATAAAAGGATTAAATTTAGATGACGATTTATTAAGCTTTATATACAATAATCAAATGATAGATTTTATTACTTCAGACTATTATTTATTTTATAGGTATGCAAGCCTAGACGGAAAATTTATGAAAACTTATAAAATGACAACTGAAAAAATGCTGAAAGCAATGTCAGAAGGAGGTAATGGAAGCGGAAGCCGGAGGCGGATTTTCTGGAGGAGGAGGTTTCTCTGGAGGTGGACGGAAGCCGGAGGCGGCGGTGGAGCCTTTTAATTATAAAAAAATAGAAAATTTGAGGTCGCAATTTACGACCTCATAACTATTTTATAATTCAATTTTAGGTTGATATTTTTCAAGCCACATATTAACTTGACAAAGATAAGCCATAAGTTGAGGACCAGTCATAAGTTGCCCAAACCAAGGGCGAGTAAAAGCTTTTCCATCAGTATTTAAAATATCCAAAATATAATTTCTATTTAATAAATTATTAATAGGAGCATTTTTTTCTTGCATAATTTCAGTAAGCATGTTCTTAACCTTTTTCAAATACGTAGGATTATGAGTTTTAGGATAAGGAGATTTCTTTCTATCTACTATTTCACTAGGTAAAAAATCTCGACACACATATCGAAGAAGCCCTTTTTCTCTGCCATTTAATGCTTTCCACTCCCAAGGAATATTCCAAACGTAACTAGCTAATCTATAATCGCAAAATGGTACACGCAGTTCAAAACCATTATACATAGCCATTCTATCAGAACGGTCTAAAAGAGTCTGCATAAACCAGTTTAGAGTAAGGTGGGAAATCTTTCTCTTTTCAGCTGTTTCTTTAGAATCAGAATCTAAAATTTCAACTTCAGAAAGGCTTTCATTATATCTAAAATCTATATAATCCTTTAAATTAACTTTTTCACTAATTTGAGGATTTAAAAGTTGCTGCCTTTCATCTAATGCAATAGACCATGGAAAAGTACCACTATTTAATGCATCTTCACGGAAAAACCAAGGATAACCACCAAAAATTTCATCAGCACATTCACCAGTTAAAGATACAGTCATTTCTTTTTTTACATATTTACAAAATAAAAGCAAAGAAGAATCTATATCAGCCATACCAGGCATATCTCTAGCAATCATTGCATCTTCTAAGTAAGAAGCAAGTTCAGGAGTATCTATTACAATTTTATGATGATTTGTATGAAGATTTTTAATCATTAAATCTATATAAAAATTGTCAGAATTTGGTTGAAAATCGCTTTTTACAAAATTTTTATCATTATCTACATAATCAATAGAATAAGTATCTAGAGGAGGTAAGCCTTCTTTTTGGCAATAATCTGCAGCAAATTTTGTAATTATACTTGAATCTAATCCACCTGATAAAAAGGTACATAAAGGTACATCAGAAACAAGTTGTCTAGTAATAGCATCATTTAACAGAAATTTAAGTTTTTCACAAGTAGTACCAAAACTATCAGTATGTTCTTTAGATTGTAGTTTCCAATATCTTTTAATATGCAATCCAGAATCATTATAAATAGCAAAATGTGCAGGACGTATTTCAAAAATATCTTTAAAAACAGTAGTTCCAGGAGTATGACTAGGTCCAATACCAAAAAGTTCACAAATTCCTTGATTATCTAGGACTTTTTCAATTCCAGGATATTCAAAAATTGCCTTAATTTCAGACGCAAATACTAAACAATTATTTTTTATCGTATAAAATAAAGGTTTTATACCAAAATGGTCACGAGCTAAAAATAATTCTTGTTTTTTAGAATTCCAAATAGCAAAAGCAAAAATACCATTTAAATGATTAACAACATCATTTCCATAAAAAATATAACTTTTAAGTAAAACTTCTGTATCACAATGTCCATTAAAAGAAAAATCATTTTCTAAAAGAGTTTCTTTTAATTCATCAGTATTATATATTTGACCATTGTATACAATTACATAATCGCCATAAGAATAATGCTCTATCATAGGTTGTTTACCACCTTCTGGGTCAATAACAATCAATCTTTTATGTCCAAGAGCCACATTTGTATCTATATAATATCCTTCTTCATCAGGACCTCTTTTGTAAAGTGCATTACTCATATTTTTAATTATTTCATTATCATTAGAAACATCTTTCTTAAAATTTACAAAACCGTGTAAAACCACACATAAACTAATCCTCCTAAAATATTTACAATTCTTTATATTATATGTAAAAAAATAAATAAAATGTTATAAAATTATTCTTGAAATTTAAAATATATTATAGTAAAATAAAAAAAAGTAAAAGGAGTAAATATGTATACAATAGAAGAATTTGATAAACAAAAAACAAAAGTATTAAAATATATAATATATAAAAAAAGAAGTGAACAAGAAGTAAGAAAAAAATTTGAAAATACAATAGAACCACAATTATTAGAAGATATCATAGAATATTTAAAAGAAGCAAAATATATAGATGATAAAGAATATATAGAAAAAACAATAAATAACTTTACAATATTAAAAAATTTATCAATAACACAAATAAAATATAAATTATATGCAAAAGGATTAAATAAAAATGATATTGAAGACTATATATATGAACACGAAGAAGAACTTGAAGAATATGAAACAAAATCAGCATTAAATATAATAAGCAAAAAATTAGTTTCAATGGAACTAGAAGAAGTAAAACAATATCTTATAAAAAAAGGATATAAACAAAATAATATAAACAAAGCAATAGAACAATTAGAAGAATAAAAACAGTTAAAAGAAGGGAATAGTAATGGCAATACTAACATTAGAAACAAAAAAATATGCAATAAAAATAGACAATTTTGAAGGACCATTAGATTTATTATGTCACTTAATAGACAAAAATAAAATGAATATTAATGACATAAATTTAAGTGAAATAACTGACCAATATATTCAATATTTAAATTTACAAGAACAAATGAACTTAGAAATAGCTAGTGAATTTTTAGTTATGGCATCTACTTTATTATACCTAAAATCAAAAAAATTATTGCCTAAAACAGAAGATGATGAAGAAGAAATAACAAGTGAAGAACTAATTAGAAGAATAATAGAATATAAAAAATTTAAAGAAATAAGCAAAGTATTTAAGCAAAATTATATAGAATATTCAAACAGATATTACAAATCAGAAGAAATAATACAATTACCAAAGAGAAAATTAGAAAATAAACAATATGAAAAAGATTATATACCAAACATATATCAAAAATTAGTCGAAAGAAATAATCAAAAAATGAATCAAAACGCAAAAAATATAGAAAAAATAGCAATTGTAGAAAATTATACAGTTGCAGGAAAAGTAAAAGAAATGTTTAAAATTCTTGTAAAACAAAAGAAATTTATTTTTAATAAAATATTTACATTAAACAAACATAATAAAGAAGAAGTAGTAACAGCTTTTTCAGGGTTACTCGAACTCTCAAGAAGAAATAAAGTTGAAACAACTCAAGAGAAATTATTTGGAGATATTTCAGTAGAAAAAGTAAAAAAATAAAATTATAATATAAATGTTTAAAAAAGAAAAAATTGGAAAAACTAATACTAACTTAATGAAGGAGGCGAAAGTATTGTTTTTCCTTTTTATTTTGTTGTTTATACTAATTAGTATAATATTATTAACATTTTCTAAAATAAAGATTCAAATTGTAAATTTAGTATATACATCAAACAACATAAGACATATAAACAAAGATTATGAAATAATCATAAAATTATGTATATTAGGAAAAATACCAATATTGAAAATAAACATAACAAAAACTAAATTAGAAAGATTAAAATTAAAACAAAAAATAGAAAATATTGATTTAAAAATAATGCAAAACAAAAATGGTTTTGATAAAAACATATTAAAAGCATTAAAAGAATTAAATTTACAAATTAAAAATATTAACTTAAAAATTGAAATTGGAACAGAAAGTGCAAGTCTTACGTCAATAATTATTCCAACTATTAGTACCATTATAGCTATATTTTTAAGAAATAAAATAGAAAAATATGAAAATCAAACATTTATTGTTAATCCTGTTTATATAAATCAAAATATAGTAAAAGTACTGTTATCTGGTATATTTGAGATAAAAATGATACATATTATTAATATAATATATATCTTAAATAAAAAAGAAGGAGTGGATAAAAATGAGCGAACATCCAATAGAGGGGCTTATGATTACAGCTATGAATAGTATTCAAGACATGATAGATGTAAATACAATTATAGGTGAACCAATAGAAACTTCTAATAATATTGTAATAATTCCAATATCAAAAGTATCTTTTGGTTTTGCTGCAGGAGGAAGTGAATTTAAGGGTGAAACTGTAGATGAATATACAAAGAAAGATAAAGAAGAACAAGTTCAATATAGATTGCCATTTGGCGGTGGTTCAGGTGCACGGAGTAACTATTAATCCAGTAGCTTTTTTAGTAATTCAACAAAGTGGAGTAAAACTAATGCCTGTAAATCATAATTCATCTTTAGATAAGCTATTAGACTATATTCCTGATTTAATTGAAAAAACTAATAATATAATGAATAGATGCATGGAAAACAAAAAAGAGGAGACAAGTAAAATATTAAAAGAAATGCAAAAAAAACATGATAAAAATATGAAAAAACAGCAAGATGATAAAAGAGAAATTGAAGAGAAGATAGAAAAAGAAGTAGGAAAAATTAAAAACATGAAAACTCAAAAGCAAGAAGATAAACCAAAAGAAGATGAAGTTTATGAATTTGAATATGATGAAACTATGGAAGATGAATAAAAATGTGTCATTAAGAAGAGTCTTAGTAACATACTAAAAAGCTGAAGCTAAATCAAAGCTTCAGCTTTCAGCTCTTAATAAATCAACCCAACTATATATAACACGTTTTGTCATAGTAAATAAATTTAGCTTATCAACATCATTTTTGGCTACAAGATTAACAGTTGCTAAAATTTTACCATCTAAACTAAAAGTTGCTTCTCCCAATTTTTGACCAGCAGTAATCTTAGCGGCACATGAGTCTGGAAGATTTATATTTTGTGTTAGCTGAGAATCTTTACCCTTTTCAATTAAAGCACCACTATTATTTTCTAATACCACATCCACATGGTCAAAAGAACCTTTTGTAACACTAATAGTTTTTATCAAATCACCTTTATTACCAAAACTTTTAAAAGTAAATTTATTAAAACCATAATCAAGTAATTTAGTAGCTTCTGCAAATCTAACTTTAGTAGATGGAGCTTTCATAATTACAGCAATTAATGATAAATTATCACGTGTAGCACTAGCAGACAAATTATATAAAGCTAATCCAGTAGACCCAGTTTTTAAACCAGTAGCACCTTTGTATGTTCTTATAAGTTTATTTGTATTTGAAAGAGTTGATTTTCCATCACGAAGAGAATCAGTCCAAATAGTTGTATATTTAGTAATAGATGGATGTTTAGTAAGCAATTCTCTTGACATAAGTGCAATATCATTACTTGATGTAACATGACCATCTTCATCTAAACCATGACAATTTTTAAATGTAGTATCATTCATACCAAGTTGTTTGGCTTTATCATTCATCATTTGAACAAAAGCTTCTTCTGAACCAGCTATATATTCTGCCATAGCTACTACGCAATCATTGGCTGAAGCAACACAAATTGCTTTAAGCATTTCATCTACTGTTAAAGTTTCCCTTGGGTCTAACCATATTTGGGAACCACCCATAGAAGAAGCATTTTCAGAGCAAGGGACATTATCTGTTAAAGCAATTTTTCCATCATCTAATGCTTCCATAATTAGTAAAATACTCATTACTTTTGTTACAGATGCAGGACGAAGTTGTTCATGAATATTATGAGAATAAAGAATTTGACCAGTATTTTGTTCTATTAAAATTGCTGAAGCAGATTCTAAGCCTAACAAATTATCATTTTGAGCAGAGTTATCATTTTTAGTAGATTCTACATCTGACAAATTATCATTTTGAATTGATTCCTCATTAGTTAATGAAGCATTAACATCTAGAATTTCTGAAGAATCTGACCATACATAAATAGATTCTTCAGCAAAACAGGGGCTACAAAATACATAAATAAAAGTCAAAATTAATGCTAAACAAATTAATTTTTTGTAATTATCAAGTTTTTGCATATACATTCCTCCAAAATTTAATTATTTTTAAAGCTATTAAAATATATGCAAAACATGAAACAAAAAGCACTCAAATTATTGAGCAACTAAAGCAATCAATTTAGTAGTAATATCGGTATTAGTACACTCAGCAATAATTTTTATATCATTTGCAGTATCATTTCTAAATTTAAAATCATAACTACCATAAGCTACTGCAGCATCCTTTCCTTTTGCAATGTAAGGCACATAATTGCTATGAGCATGTCTTTCAACTATAGCAAGATTAGGAGTTGCTAAAACAGCATTATAAAGGGTAGAACTAATTTGACAATTTCCACCGCCAAGACCTTTAATTTTATTTCCATTTTTGTCAAATATATCTGCTTTTTGATATCCTTGATCAGATGTAGCCCTTCCAACTGTAGTACAAAAAGAAAAAGTTTCACTTGGCTTTACAATAGTACCATTTAATTTATTACAAGTTATAGAAATATTATTTTGTCTTGCAGTATCTTTAGAGTATATTTTTGTAGAAAAAGTAGAAAGTTCTTGTTCTTGAATTTGAGGCTGACTAGTAGAATTTGATTGTTCATTATTACTAATATTTTCCGATTCAGAATTATTTTGTACACTATTAGAATTAGCAGCTGTTCTATTTGCTTCATATTTAGAATTCTGATTATTAGCATTGTTATTAAAATAAAAATATATTCCTGCACCAATTAATAATAAAACAATTACAGTTATAATCCATGTATTTTTATTCATATATATAAAAACATCTCCTTTAATAAATTAATAACATTATTTTAACCAAAATAGTTTAAATTATCAGGAATTATTGACATTTTTTAAAAATCAAAGTATAATAAAAATATGAGATAAAAGGAATAGATAGTTTTAAATTCATAACTATATATCCTTTAAGAAAGGAATGCAATTACTATGATTGAAAAAAACTGGAAAAGAATAGGAATGATAATTTTAATAATAGCATGTGTATTTAATATAATGGGAAAATTAGTAAACAAACTTTCAATAAAAAAAGAAATGTTATATTCAGCAGAATATATGTATGAAAATCAAAAACAAGAAAATACTCAAAATCAATCAAATAAATAAAAATAATATTTTAACAAAAAACTAAAAAAGCGAATAAATTATGTGACTGGTAAGTGAAAATGTCCCAAAAATTAAAAAAATTAAAAAAGCAAATAAATTACTTGAAAAAAAATAGAAATTGTGATATTATAAAAAATAGTCAAGTTATAAACAAGTAAGAAAGAGGTGAACAGAAAATGAAAGAAGGAATACATCCACAATACAATCAAACAACAGTTACATGTGCATGTGGTAATGTAATAGAAGTTGGTTCAACTAAAAAAGATATAAAAGTAGACGTATGCTCTAAATGTCATCCATACTGGACAGGAAACTTAAGACAAGAAACAGTAGGAGGTAGAGCAGATAAATTTAAGAAAAAATATGGTTTAGCATAAAAAATACCCCATATATTAGTTTAGCTAATATATGGAGTATTTTTTTTAAAACTAGATAATAAATAACTTTATCATAGTTAAAAACTGTTATTTGAAACCTTGAAAAATAATTATATATATGATAATATTTTATATATAAGGAATATTATTAGCATGTATTATATTAACCATTTCTTATATCCAAGATTATGTTCAAAATAATAAAAGAGAAGGAATAAAATGATAAGAAAAAACAAAATAAAAATATTCAAAGTAATATTAGCAATACTTGTATTATCAATAATAATAGGAGCAATAAGTTATATTTTTCCTGTAATGAAAGATTTATCTACACAAAAAGGTAGAAACATATTCAAGCAAAAGGTACAAAATACGGGAATACTTGGAATGTTATCTATGTTTGGACTTCAAGTAGCACAAATATTTTTAATAATAATACCAGGTGAACCAATAGAAATATTGGCTGGAATGTGTTATGGTAGTATATGGGGAACCGTATTTATTATGCTATCTTGCTGTATAATATCAACAATAATATTTTTACTAGTTAGAAAATTTGGAAGAAAATTTATATATAATTTTTGTGACGAAAAAAGAATAGAAAAAATAGAAAACAGCAAAATATTTAAAAATCCAAAGAAAATTGAATTTATAATGTTTATACTATTTTTAATTCCAGGAACACCAAAAGATTTACTAGTATATATAGCAGGCTTATTGCCAATAAAACCAATTAGGTTTATTACTATTTCAACATGTGCAAGATTTCCATCAGTTATAACATCAACTTTAGCAGGAAGCAACCTAATAATAGGTCAATGGAAAATGAGTGTAGTATTATATGTGCTAATACTATTAGTTGTAGCAATAGCATTAATAATAATAAATAAACTTGATAAAAGCAAAACCACAGAAGATGTATTAAAAAGCATAAGTAAAGATATATAATTACTTAGTTAGACTAAAAGTAAATGGGAATTTATCTAAATATAATGAATTTATTTAGGTAGATTTCCATTTCTTTTACTTTAACCAATAAAGTAGATTCCTTAGAGTTTTTTTAAAAATGATTGACAAAATAATGGTAAAGATGTATAATGTTAACCGAAACTAACAAAAATATAAAGGGGTAAAATATGATATCAAAATCATTAGAACAATATTTAAAAACAATGTATACATTAGAAAAGCAAAATGGAAACATAAGAGTTACAGATATTGCAAATAAAATGAATTGCACAAAGCCAAGTGTAAATAAAGCAATATATAATTTAAAAGATAATGGATTAGTAAACTATGAAACATATGGAACAATAGAACTTACAGAAGAAGGAAAAAACTTAGCAAAAAAAATATTAGAAGCATATGACATTGTTTATTTATTCTTAAAAGACGTACTTAATCTTGAAGAAAAGGAAGCACAAATAGAAGCAGAAAAAATAAAAACAGTAGCAGATGATGCAACAATAAATAAACTAGCAAAATATGTATATAAAGTTCTAGAACTAAACAATTTAGATTGCAATTACGACATAAACCAAGAAAGATGTAGAAGTTGCAAAAAAAGAACATCTATAAAAAGTAACTAAAAAGCTTTTGAAAAACGAAAGGAATGAAAATTAAATGAGCAAAGAATTATTAAATATAAAAGACTTATATGTAAATGCTAAAGAAAAAGAAATATTAAAAGGAATAAACTTAAAAATAAATAAAGGAGAAATACATGTAATAATGGGACCAAACGGTTCTGGGAAAACAACAACTGCAAATGCAATACTAAACAATCCTGAGTACACAAAGCAAAAAGGAAGCATAACATTTGATAAAGAAGATATAACAAACCTAAAAACAGATGAAATAGCAAAAAAGGGAATATTTATGTCTTTCCAACTACCAGAAGAGATACCAGGAGTATCTGTAACCAATTTTTTGAAATATGCCAAAAACAAAATTACAGGAGAACCAGTAAAAATATTTGCATTTAAAGAAGAATTAAAAAAATATATGGAAGAATTAAAAATGAATCCTAAAAATATGGAAAGAAGCTTAAATGTAGGATTTTCAGGAGGAGAAAAAAAGAAAAATGAAATTTTACAAATGTTAGTATTAAATCCAAAACTTGCCATATTAGATGAAACAGATTCAGGACTAGATGTAGATGCAATAAAAACAGTTTCAAAAGGAATAGAAATGTTTAAAAATGAAAATAATGCAGTACTAATTATTACTCATAACACAAAAATACTACATAGTTTAAAAGTAGATTATGTTCATGTGTTAGTAGATGGAAAAATAGTAAAAACAGGTACACAAGAATTAGCTGAGCAAATAGAAGAAAATGGATATTCTAACTATAAAAAATAAAAAGAAGCCAGCTCTAAAAAGTTAAGACTGGCTTGAGAAGAGTTAATTACCAATGTTTTTTCTTAAACAGTTTAGTAATCAACATCAAAAAAACAAGACACACTATGAATGCAAAAATATCATTCATATTTAGTCCTCCTTATATAATTGATATATTTATTATAACACTTTATTTCACTAAATGCAAATTAATAATGATTAGAAACAGAAATAAAGATTAAATTTAATTAGAAAGCAAGATAGTTTGTCTTATATAAGCAAAAAAGAGAAAGGAAATTTCAATGGAAATAGATGAAATCAATAGAAATATTTATGATATAAAAAACAAAGATGAATATGACTATAAAATAAAAAAAGGTTTAACAAAAGAAATAATAGAAGAAATATCAAAACAAAAAAAAGACCCAGAATGGATGAAAGAATTTAGGTTAAAGGCATTACAAGTGTATAATGAGCTAGAATTACCAACATGGGGACCAGATTTAACAGAATTAAACATGGATGAAATAGCAACATATGTAAGACCAAAAACAAAACTAAACAATTCATGGGAAGACGTTCCAGAAGACATAAAAAATACATTTGATAAACTAGGAATACCAGAAGCAGAAAAAAAATCACTTGCAGGAGTAGGAGCACAATATGACTCAGAAGTAGTATATCATAGTATGAAAGAAGAACTTATAAAGCAAGGGGTAATATATACAGACATGGAGACAGCAGTAAGAGAATATCCAGAACTAGTAAAAAAACACTTCATGAAATGTGTACCAGTAACAGACCATAAATTTGTAGCATTACATGGAGCTGTGTGGTCAGGAGGGTCATTTGTATATGTACCAAAAGGTGTAAAAGTAGATATTCCACTTCAATCATATTTTAGA
This sequence comes from uncultured Clostridia bacterium, assembly GCA_947632475.1. Classification (GTDB taxonomy): domain Bacteria; phylum Bacillota; class Clostridia; order TANB77; family CAG-508; genus CAG-269. The sequence goes on from CANRPI010000009.1 coordinate 13,107, forward strand.
TTAAACTCACCAGAATCAGGGCAATTTGAGCATACGCTAATAATAGTAGATGAAAATGCAAGTTTACATTTTATAGAAGGATGTTCTGCACCAAAATATAACAAAGTTAATTTACATGCAGGATGTGTAGAATTATATGTAAAACAAGGTGCATATTTAAGATATTCAACAATAGAAAACTGGTCAAAAAACATGCTAAACTTAAATACAAAAAAAGCAATAGTAGAAAAAAATGCAAAAATGGAATGGGTATCTGGTTCATTTGGCTCAAAAATATCAATGTTATATCCAATGAGTATTTTAAATGGAGAAGGAGCAAAAACAGAATACACAGGAATATCATTTGCAGGAAAAGGCCAAAACTTAGACAATGGTTTTAAAGTAGTTCACAATAATAAAAACACATCAAGTTTAGTAAATGCAAAATCAATATCTAAAAATGGTGGAAAATGCACATATAGGTCATTAGTTAGAATAAATGAAAATGCAAAAAATTCAAAATCATCAGTATCTTGTGAATCACTTATGTTAGATGACATTTCTATATCAGACACAATACCTGTAAATGACATAAAAACAGATGAAGTAGAATTTTCACATGAAGCCAAAATAGGAAAAATTAGTGATAAAACAATATTTTATTTAATGAGTAGAGGGCTATCAGAAGAAGATGCAAAAGCAATGATAGTAAGAGGATTTGCCTATCCAATATCAAAAGAATTGCCAGTAGAATATGCAGTAGAAATGAACAATTTAATAAACTTAGAATTAGAAGGAAGTATTGGGTAAAAGCAAATATGGAAAGGAAAAGAAAATGGAATTAAATCAAACACCTGTAAGAACTTCAAAAAATTTTAACATAAACAATATTAAATTAGAAAACGTTAAAATACCTAAAAAAATAGAAGAATTTAATAATGTAGAAATTATAAATGGGATACAAAATATAAAAATAGAAGAAACAAAAACAGACAATAATTTAAAATATGGACTTGGAGAAGAACTAACAAGTCAAGTAAAAGAAAAAGCCAATAAAAAAATAAAGATAGAAATTGAAAGTAGCTTAAACAAAGAAATTCAAATAAATTTTAAATTTGATAAAAACAATTTAAAATTAGTAGATAATATAGAAATTATTGCAAATGAAAATTCAAAAGCCACTATTATACTAAAATATACATCAATAAAAGAAATAGAAGCATATCATAATGAAATAATAAAAGTTTTGGCAAAAAAAGGAGCAAGGCTAAACTTAATAATAATTAATTATACAAATTCAGAAACTAATAATTTTGTAAGCATAGAAAATCAATTTGAAGAAAACTCTAAAATAAATTATACAATAGTAGACTTTGGCGGAAAAAACAGTATTACAAATTACTATTCAAATATGACAGGAAACAATTCAGAAAATACAATAAACACAATATATTTAGGAAATAATGAGCAATTATTTGACTTAAATTATATTGCAGAACTAAGAGGAGAAAAAACAAACATAAACATAGAAGTTCAAGGAGCGTTAAAAGACAATGCAAAAAAACACTTCAAAGGAACAATAGACTTTAAAAAAGGATGTAAAAAAGCAAAAGGAAATGAAAATGAAGCATGTATGTTACTGTCAGACACGGCTAAATCGCTAGCTTTACCAATGTTATTATGTTCAGAAGAAGAAGTAGAAGGAAACCACTCTAGTGCTGCAGGAAAAGTAGGAGAAAAAGAACTATTTTACATTATGAGCAGAGGTTTTAGTAAAACTGAAGCAATGAAATTAATGGTAAGAGCAAAATTTAATAAAATAATTGAAAATATAAAAGATGAAGAATTAAAAAATGAAATATTAGAAGAAATAGATAAAAGATTAGACTAAAAGAAAGGGAATGAAATTAATGAATGTAGAAGAAATAAAAAAAGATTTTCCATTATTAAATAATCGAGATATTGCATACTTAGATAGTGGAGCAACTACACAAAAACCTATTCAAGTAATAAATGCAATAGAAGAATTTTATAAAAAAAATAATGCTAATCCACATAGAGGAGCATATACTTTAAGCATTGAAGCAACTGAACAATATGAAAATACAAGAACCAAAATAGCAAAATTCATAAATGCAAAAAATAGGGAAGAAATTATATTTTCAAAAAATGCAACTGAAAGTTTAAACCTAATTGCATACTCATATGGATTAGAAAATCTAAAATCAGGAGATGAAGTTGTTATTTCAATAATGGAGCATCACTCTAATGTTGTGCCATGGCAAAAAATAACCAAAAAAACAGGTAGTAAATTAAATTATATGTATATAAATGATAAATTTGAATTATCTGATGAAGAAATAGAAACCAAAATTACAGACAAAACAAAAATAGTAGGAATATCACATGTTTCAAACGTTTTAGGCACAATAAATAATGTAGAAAAAATTATAAAATATGCTCATAAAAAGGGCGCAATTGTAATTGTAGATGCTTCACAAAGTATACCACATATGAGAATAGACGTACAAGCATTAGATGCAGACTTTTTAGTATTTTCAGGGCATAAAATGCTAGCACCACTCGGAATAGGTGTATTATATGGAAAAAAAGAAATACTAAATAAAATGACACCATTTTTAATGGGTGGTGATATGATAGAATATGTATATGAACAAGACACAACCTTTGCTCCACTTCCAAACAAATTTGAAGCCGGAACACAAAATGTAGGAGGAGTAATAGGATTAGGAGCAGCAATAGACTATATTGAAAAAATAGGATATGACAAAATACAAGAAATTGAAAAAGAAGTAATTTCATATGCAAGAAAAGAATTATCAAAACTAGATTATTTAGACTTATATTTAACACTAAATGAAAAAAATCATTCAGGAGTAATATCATTTAACATAAAAGGAGTTCACCCACATGATGTTGCAAGCATTTTAGACACAGAAGGAGTTTGCGTACGTTCAGGAAATCATTGTGCACAGCCACTTATGAGATTTTTAAATATAGACTCTACATGTAGAGCAAGTTTCTATTTTTATAATACAAAAGAAGATGTAGACAGACTAGTAAAAGGCTTAAATAAAGCATATGAAATGTTTAAAAAATATATTACAAAAAACTAGGAAGGAATGAACCTTAAGTAAATGGAAGATTTAACAGATGTTTATAATGAAATAATAATGGAACACAGCATGAATTCATATAACAAGAAAAAATTAGAAAATGCAGATTACACAGAAATAGGACATAATCCAAACTGTGGAGATGAAATAACATTAGAATTAAAACTAAATGGAGATATAATAGAAGATATGGCGTTTACAGGGCATGGCTGCGCAATATCACAAGCATCAACTTCAATAATGATAGACACATTAAAAGGAAAAACAATAGATGAAGCAAAGAAAATAGTAAAAACATTTATAGAAATGATAAAAAGAGAAACAACTGATGAAGAACAACTAAAAATATTAGAAGATGCAATAGCATTTAAAAATGTATCAAACATGCCAGCAAGAGTAAAATGTGCTCTACTTGCATGGCATACAATAGAAGGGATATTAGATGGAAAATAAAAAAGTATTATTAGGAATGAGTGGAGGAGTTGACAGTAGTGTTTCAGCACTATTATTAAAGATGCAAGGCTATGAGCCAATAGGAACAACTCTCGAACTTTTTGCAGGAAGTAGTTGCTGTAATACAGATACATATATAGATGCCAAAAATGTATGTAAATCAATTGGAATTCCTCACTTTATATTTAATTATAAAGAAGAATTTAAAAAATATGTAATAGAAGACTTCATAAATTGCTATGCAAACTGTAAAACACCAAATCCATGTATAGAATGTAACAAACATATGAAATTCGGTATTATGTGGGAAAAAGCCAAAGAACTAGGATGTAACTACATAGCAACTGGTCATTATGCAAAAACAGAATATAGTGAAAAATATGGAAGATGGGTATTAAAAAAATCCAAAGCAGGGAAAAAAGATCAAAGTTATGTTTTATGGAATATTCCAAAAGAACTATTAGAACACATATTATTTCCACTAAGTGAATTTGAAAACAAAGAACAAATAAGAGAAATAGCAAGAAAAAACAACTTAAAAGTAGCAAATAAACCAGACAGTGAAGACATATGTTTCATTCCAGATGGAGACTACAAAAAATTTCTAGAAAACAATTCTGACATAAAACCCAAAAAAGGGAATATAGTTAATTCTAAAGGAGAAATTTTAGGAAAACATACAGGTTTATACAACTATACAATTGGGCAAAGAAAAGGTTTAAGAATATCTTATAAAGTGCCATTATTTGTATTAGGGTTTAATAAAGAAAAAAATGAAGTTATTGTCGGAGAAGAAAAAGAATTATATCAAAAAGAGGCAATAGTAACAGATATTAATTTGCTATTAGTAGATGAAATAAAAGAACCAATGCAAGTTGAAGTAAAAACAAGATATTCTTCAAAAATGGCGAAAGCAACTATAATGCAATATGAAGAAAAATGCAATACAGAAAAAATGCTAGAAGAGCAAAAAGGAAAAGAAACAAAAAAAGATAAAAAGATAAAGATTATATTTGAAGAACCTCAAAGAGCATTAACACCAGGACAATCAGCAGTTTTTTATATTGATGACATAGTTGTTGGCGGCGGAAAATTGTGCCATGGGGACACATTTTTAATTAATTATAATACTTAATTAAAAATAAAGATAAACTAAATATAGCATAAAGCCAAAGAATATGCAATAGATAGATTTCAAAAAAATAAAAAATATTATGAAAAAAATAAAATAAAAAAGCTTAGAAAATATTAGAAAAATGATATTTTCTAAGCTTTTTGTATTTTAATTAAGTATTATACTTAATTAAAAGTAAAAGAGAAGAAAAAACAAAAGAAAGAGGTCGATATATCAATGAAAGAAGAATTAAAGAAAAGGGAAGGAATAACATTAATAGCATTAGTACTAACAATAATAGTGTTATTAATCTTAGCGGGGGTAAGTATAGCAACCCTAACAGGAGAAAATGGAATATTAACAAGAGCAAGCAAAGCGACAGATGAAACAAGGGCAGCAAGTGTAGAAGAAGCAGTAAACTTATGGAAAATAGACAATGAAAGTAATAATTATGGTTCAAGTACTACAACTCAAGATATAAAAGAATTAGTAGAAGACTTAATAGAGCAAAAATTATTAACAGAAGATGAAAAAGATAAAATATTAGGAAATGCAGAAGAAGGAATAGAAGCAAGCTATCAAATAAAAATAGGAGAAAGAACAATAAAATTTGCCAATGACAACTGGGATGGAGAAAAGAAAATAAACGAACCAGTATTAAAGCCAGGAATGACGCCAGTATATTGGGATGACTCAGGAAATGAAATAAAAAAAGGCGATAAAGGATTTGATGAAAGTCAATGGTATGAATACAAAGCAGCAACTGGAACAGGGGATAACACAGAAAGTAAATGGGCAAATGCAATAACAGAAGACGGAAGTTATTGGGTATGGATACCAAGATATGAATATAAATTAACAGCTAAAACAGGGGAAGATGCAGCAGGAAAAATAGAAGTAAAATTCATACCAACAACAGTAACAGAAGCAGATATAACAGACTATAAAGTGCATCCAGCATTTAAAAATGGAAATAGCAATAATTATAAAAATGGCGAATGGGATAGTGAAATCTCAGGAATCTGGGTAGCAAAATATGAGATGGGTATGGAGAAATGGAATGAAGGAGAATCAAAATGGAAACCAGAAACATTAACCAGTAGTAATAATGGAGATACAATAGGAGATAAAGCAATATCAAGTACAATAAGAGCAGTAAGTAAACCAGGCATATCATCATGGAGATATATAAGCATAGGAAAATCATATGAGAATAGTTATAATTATGATAGAAATAAAGAAAGTCACTTAATGAAAAACAGCGAATGGGGAGCAGTAGCATATTTAACATATAGTCAATATGGAAGAAATGGAAAAGAAATAGATATAAATGATAATGAAGAATTTATAACAGCAGGACTAGCCGAAGAAAATGCAATGACAACAAATAAATTACAAAGTACAACAGGAAACGAAAGCGGAATATATGACTTAAGTGGAGGAGCATGGGAAAGAGTAGCAGGATATATAACAAATGGACATAAATATTTAAAAACATATGGTTCAACAACAGTATCATTCCCACTAGTAGCAACTTTTACTAAAGAGGTAGAAGGCTATAAAACATTAAGTACAAAATACTCAACAGTATATCCATTTGACGCAGAGGATGAGCAAACAAAAAACGGAGAAGCATATAGCAATGCAAGTAAATCAGAACTAAATTATGGATATGGGGACGCAATATTAGAGACATCTACTGGACACACAGGTTCTACCAGCTGGTTTGGAGACTACTCTTACTTTGTAGTTACTAGCCATCCTTTCTTCGTACGTGGAGGAATTTATGATCATGACGCTGATGCCGGAGCTTTCGCCTTCAGTGTTGCGAATGGTGATCCTTGGTACTATGGTGGCTTCCGCACGGTGCTTGTATGCGAATAAACATCTGCGATGAGATATAAAAATGTAAAAAAATGTAAAACCAGAAAAAAAGTAACAAAAATGTAATAAAGAATAAGAAAAAACACCTTATTTCGTGAAATTTGAGGAAATCAATATAATTGTTATCAAAAATAATTATATTGATTTTTTTTGTTTATACAGTTGACAAATAAAAAAAGAAATAATATAATAAATATATGAACAAATAATCATATGTTCATATAAACAAAAGAGAGAAAGGAATGGAATTAAATATGGAAGAAGAATTTTGTGAATGTACTGTAATACATGAAGAAAGTGTAAAAAAAGTAAAACAAATAATGCCAGAAGATGGTTTAATATACGATTTAGCGGAGTTTTTTAAAGTATTTGCAGACTCAACTAGAATGAAAATCATATATGCATTAATGGAGCAAGAACTTTGTGTATGTGATATTGCAAACATTGTGCAAACAACCCAATCAGCAATTTCACATCAACTTAGGATTCTAAAACAAGCAAAACTTGTAAAATACAGAAAAAAAGGAAAAGTAGTATATTACAGTTTAGACGACGAGCATATAAGTCAAATAGTAAAGAAAGGTCGTGAGCACATTGAAGAATTATAGATACATATTAAATGGACTAGACTGTGCAAGCTGTGCAAAAAAGATAGAAGACAAAATAGCATCAACCGAAGGTTATGAAGAAGTAACAGTAAACTTTTCAACCTCAAAACTATCATTTAAAACGGAAAAGCAAACAAACGTAAAAGAAGAAATCACACAAATAATAAAAAAATTAGAACCAGATGTAGAAATATCAGAAGAAAAAGAAGAAGAAAAATCTGAGCGTAGCAACTTAGATATTATTAGAATAATACTAGGTGTTTTAATATATGCAATAGGAAATTACTTAAATTTTGAAAAAAACATATCAATAATCTTTAGTATAATTGCATTAGCAATATTGCTATTAAGAACTACAAAAAAAGCCTTTAAACAAATAACAAAAAGCAAAATACTTGATGAAAACGCACTAATAACAATATCTTGTATAGGAGCATTTTTAGTAGAAAAACAAACAGAAGGAATAATGGTAATTGTACTATATGAAATAGGAAAAATATTAGAAGCAAAAGCAGTAAACAAAACCAGAAAATCAATTACAAGTCTAATGAACATAAGACCAGAATATGCTAATTTAGTGCAAGGAGAAGAAACAAAAAAAGTAAATCCAGAAGAAGTAAAAATAGGAGATATAATATTAGTAAAAGCAGGTGAAAAAATACCATTAGATGGAATTGTAATAAAAGGAAATGCTGAAATAGACAATCAAGCATTAACTGGTGAAAGCAAACTAATTTCAGTAAAAGAGAAATCAGAAGTCTTATCAGGAGGAATCAACATACAAGGACTAATACAAGTAAAAGTAGAAAAAAATTATGAAAATAGCACAGTAAACCAAATATTAAACTTAGTAGAAAATGCAACAGACAAAAAAGCAAAAACAGAAACATTTGTAGCAAAAGCTGCAAAAATATACACACCAATAGTTTTAGTACTTGCAATAATAGTAGCAGTATTTATGCCAATAGTAATAAAAAGTGTAACATATAGTCAAAGCATTTATAAAGCATTAATATTTTTGGTAATATCATGCCCATGTTCAATTGCAATATCAGTTCCTCTTAGCTATTTTAGTGGAATTGGTAAAGCATCAAAAAGAGGAATATTAATAAAAGGTAGCGACTATTTAGATGGAACAAGAGAAATAGGAACAATATTATTTGACAAAACAGGAACAATAACAACCGGAAACTTTAAAGTAGAAAAAGTAGTATCTATAAATGATAAATACACTCAAAAACAAATAATAAATTACTTTGCAATGGGAGAAAAATTTTCAAATCATCCAATAGCAAAATCAATTTTAAAAGAAGTAAAAGAAGAAATAGACACATCAGCAGTAAAAAACTTAGAAGAAATATCTGGAAAAGGTATACAATATAATTACGAAGGAAAAATAATTTTACTAGGAAATGAGACTTTAGTTTCAAGCGAAAATTTGGAAAAAATAAAAGAAGAAATAGGAACAAAATTGTACTTGAAAATAGACAATGAAATTGCAGGATACATAGTATTAGTAGATGAGATAAAGAAAGATGCCAAACAAACAATGGCTAAATTAAGCAAACTTGGAATAGACACAAAAATGTTTACAGGAGACGAAAAAGATATTGCAGAGAAAATTGCAAAAGAAGTAGGAATAAAAGATGTAAAATCTGGAATGTTACCTCAAAATAAATATGAAGAATTAGAAAAAATTTTGTATAGAAACAAAACAAGCAAAAAAGTAGCATACATAGGTGATGGAATAAACGATAGTCCAGTTCTAGCAAGAGCAGACATTGGAATATCAATGGGAACAATAGGTTCAAGTTCTGCAATTGAAGCATCAGATGTTGTAATTATGACAGATGAACTTGAAAAAATAGTAGAAGCTATTGATATTTCAAAAAGAACAAATAGAATAATAATGGAAAATTTGACTTTTGCAATTGGAGTAAAGTTAATAATACTATTGTTTAGTTTACTTGGAATTGCAGATATGTGGGAGGCTGTATTTGCAGATGTAGGAACTACTTTAATTACTATTTTTAATACAATTAGAATTCTAAAATAAGATTTTAGGTATCAAAAAACTTGACAAAATAATCAAATAAACAGGGGTAATTAATAATAATAAAGAAAAAAATATAGAGAAATCCAATCATTATAGAGTTAGATTTCTCTATATTCAATAAATTTTTTAAATTTAAGAAAACTTCAATTCTGTATTATTGTGTCTTTTTGAAATTTGAGGCAAAACTTCAAATTTAATTTCAAAACAATCAAACTGAGATAATTCATTTTCCTCTAAACAATCCAAGTAAATATCTAATTCATCAATATTTCTACAAGCAGCAATAATAATAGGATTTAAATCATAACGCATCATAAGTTCTAAAGCCAAATCTAATGCACTTAAAACAGAGCCATTACATTTATTTTTAACCAAATAAAAAGCCTCTCTAAATCTTGCAATAGCAGAATTCTTAAATTTATTTAAAGGAACGATAAACTTTTCATTAATTACATCTTGCAAGTTATGATATTTATTATTTGAGTTCTTTAATATGTTTTGTATATCACTGTATTTATAAGGAAGATAAGCTTTTTGGTCCTTTTCAGACACTATTAAAATATTATTATCTAAAATATTTTCATCAATTTTTAATTCACTATTTAAATTAGAATTAGGCAATATTTCTGATGTAGAAGTAAACAATTCAACAATTTTATTTATAACAGATGTATAAATATCTTCAAATTCTAATATTTTATTTGTTAAAAGTTCATTTTTTTCACAATAAATAGTTAAAAAATCCTTTATTTTATCCACATTTGATTCAATAGAATTTTCACATAATGAAATTGTAATTTGTAAAGTTTTATCTAAAGAAGAAATAATATCTTCAATAGTATTTACAATTTCAATGGTACTTTTTAATTTTTTTGATGTATCTAAAAAAATTTCTACTTTAGATTTATCAAGTTGCTCAGTAATAGAAATTAAATTATTAGTAATATTTAAAAGTGTATTTTTTTTATTTTTGTATAAATTAAAAAAATTATTTATTTTATCTTTCTCAGTATATAAGTTGTAAATTAAGTTTTTATCTATAAAATTATCAATATTATCACTATTAAAAAATAACATACATTCCTCCACTTAATGCTTCTAATAATTATTATATATTGAAAAAAGCATAAAGTAAATAAAAAAACATTAAAAAAATATGACATTTACATTACAAATTGTGATATTTTATGAAATGGCCCTGCTTTATTTGCAAAAATACTTGACAGTTTTAAGAATAAAAGATAAAATATAATATGTAGGAAAAAATATATTAGAAAAAACATATTATATATTTTATTCGAACATTGAAAAATAAATAAGAAAGAGGTGTATGATTATGAACATTTTAATCATTATCGCCGCTGTCTTAATCTCATTTGCAATAGGAGTACCAGTAGGAATGATATACAGAAAAAAAATTGCAGAATCTAAAATTCAAGGAGCAGAAAATGAAGCAAAAAGATTAGTAGAATTAGCAAAAATAGAAGCAGAAAACCTTAAAAAGGAAGAAATTTTCAAAGCCAAAGAAGAAATTATGACAAATAGAAAAGAATTAGATCAAGAGATTAAAGAAAGAAGGGGCGAAGTACAAAAACAAGAAGCAAGGTTAATTCAAAAAGAAGAAAACTTAGAAAAACGTTCAGACAACTTTGAAAAAAGAGAAAAAGAATTAGAGAAAGAAACACAAAGAATTGAGCAACAAAGAGAAGAAGTGGAACAATTATATAACGAGCAAATGGCAGAACTTCAAAAAATAGCATCATTAACTAGGGAAGAAGCGAAAGAAAGATTATTATCTGAATTAGACAAAGAATTAACAGCAGAAAAAGCAAAATTAATCAAAGAAAAAGAGCAAAAAGCCAAAGAAGACAGCATAAAAAATGCCAAAGAAATACTTAGTTATGCAGTGCAAAAATGTGCAGCAGACCATTCTCAAGAGACCACAGTATCAATAGTATCACTTCCAAATGACGAAATGAAAGGAAGAATAATAGGAAGAGAAGGAAGAAACATAAAAGCATTAGAAACACTAACAGGAATTGATTTAATAATAGATGATACACCAGAAGCAGTAGTATTATCAGGATTTGATCCATTAAGAAGAGAAGTTGCTAAAATTGCTCTAGAAAAACTAATTGAAGATGGAAGAATACATCCAGCAAAAATAGAAGAAATGGTTGAAAAAGCAAAAGAAGAAGTAGACACAACCATAAAAGAAGAAGGAGAAAGAGCAGTATTAGAAACAGGAGTAATAGGTTTACATCCAGACTTAGTAAAACTAATAGGAAAGCTAAAATACAGGACAAGTTATGGGCAAAATGTACTAAATCACTCTATAGAAGTTTCAAATTTAGCAAGAATAATGGCAGAAGAATTAGGACTAGATGCAAAACTTGCTAGACGAGCAGGTTTACTACATGACATAGGAAAAGCATTAGATCATGACATGGAAGGAACACATGTAGAAATAGGAGTAGAAGTACTAAAAAAATACAAAGAAAATCCATTAGTAATAAATGCAGTAGAGGCGCATCATGAAGATATAGAGCCACAAACACTAGAAGCAGTATTAATACAAGCAGCTGATGCCATATCAGCATCACGACCAGGAGCAAGAAGAGAAACATTAGAAGCATACATAAAGAGACTACAAAACTTAGAAGAAATAGCAGACTCATTTGAAGGAGTAGAAAAATCATTTGCAATACAAGCAGGTCGTGAAGTAAGAATAATAGTAAAACCAGAAAAAATAACAGATGATCAAATGACAATACTTGCAAGAGATGTATCAAAAAGAATTGAAAGCGAAATGGACTATCCAGGGCAAATAAAAGTAAATATCATAAGAGAAACCAGAGTAGTAGACTTTGCAAAATAGATAATTGGATAAATTGGGGACAGGCTTAAATTAACCATTTATGGTTAATTTAAGCCTGTCCCCAAAATTGCCAAAATTACCATTTGGACAAATTTCCAATTTGTGTTTTTTGCATACAATAGTGTATAAGTTTTAAACATTTAGTAGATACTACATTTATTGGAAAGGAGCTTTTTGTTTATGAAATCACTTTGTATTAAGACTAATGACATAAATTGTATTAATTATCTACTAAATGAATTAAAATATATAGAGCTGAGTGATATTTGTTTTTCTTCTAACGAATTTAAAAATTACAAAAATGTTATAATTCATTATACAGGAAATAATAACAAATTATTTTTCGAAAAAATAAGCTCTGTTCTTTGTTTTTTAATAATTGACAATTATGAAGATACTTTTTTAAATAGATTAATATTGCAAAATTATTTTTATTTTGATGCTGATGAGAGGAAAAAAATTCTAAATATTTGTTATGATATTATTACAGATGATTTTACAGCCATTTTTGATAAAAAGTTTAAAATTTTGTATAATTGTTTTTTAGATTTCATTTCTAATAATAAGACTGTTATACTAACAGGTTTTGCAAATTTTAGAATTAAAAGTTATATAGAGGTTTTAGATGAGGTTGTAGCTGAAGCGGTAAATAGTTTTATTGTTGAAAAGGAATACATGGAGTTTATTTCTTTATTAAAACTTTATGTGAATGCAAGTGCATCACAATGTGATTATGTTCACTTAGTTTATAGGCATTCTGATTCTATATTATTAGATGAACATAAAAATATTATAAAAACTGCAAACAATAATTTTAAAGCAAAAATTTTAAGTGATATTACTTTTTCTTCAAATGATTATGCTTTAAATTCATTGCTTACGTTATTGCCTAAAAAAATATATGTTCATTTAATTGATGGTACTATTGATGAATTTATAAATACTTTACAATTAATATTTGAAAAAAAAGTTAGTATATGCACAGATTGTGATATTTGTAATATTTATAAGAAATCAGTATCTTTTCGAAAGTAATTTATTCGATTTATCCAAAATTAGAGAAAAATAAACTTTTTATAAAGGGTAATATATTGATTTTATTTCATTATATTACCCTTAAATTGTAAAAATATTATTAGATTATACACTTAAATTAATGCCTTGTGAAACAACATCTGACATATTTTCAATTAAATCATCTATTTCTTTTGGAGTTACAATTAAATTGTAATCCTTTGGAAGTAATGCTTGTTTTATTTCTTCATAATTATCTTCTTCTTTTAAATTATTTAGATAATCATTAGATTTTGCTTCATCTTGTAATTTTTCAATAAACAAATCTAAACAATCATTTACAAGTACAGCTGTTTCAACAACGGTTGGAATTCCTATTGCTATAACTGGTATGCCTAAGGTATTAATACTTATTTCACTTCTTTTATTTCCAACGCCTGCTCCTGGAATTATGCCAGTATCTGAAAGCTGAATAGTGCTACTTATTCTTTCAATACTTCTTGAAGCTAAAGCATCTATTACTATTACAAGTTTTGGATTAATGTTATCTACAATACCTTTAACTATTTCAACTGTTTCAATTCCAGTAGTTCCAAGCACCCCAGGGGATATTGCACTGACCATTCTTGTTCCTTCTTCTACATATTGAGGTAAGTAGTTTATTATGTGTCTTGTAACTTCAATATTGTTTATTACTTTTGGACCTAATGCATCTGGAGTTACATATATATTTCCTAGACCTACTACTAAAATTTCACCTTGTTTGTCTATATGTGAATCTATTAATTGTCTTAGTTCATTTGATAAGACTTCTGAAGCTTTTTGAATATCTTCATCTTGGGCTATTTTTAATTTGTCAATATCTATTGTAATATAATTGCCTTTAGGTTTTCCTATTGCTTTTTCTCCTTCTTCGGAAGTTATTTTTACTCTATCTACTTTTATCTTTTCATTTATTTCTTCACTAGTACTTTCAATGCCTTCAATATTGTTTAAATTATTAGCTTTTTGATAAATATCTCTTCTTTCTGATGCGAGGTCTGTTCTAAAGTTATACATAAAATCAGCTCCTTTTAAAATAGTATTAGCTTTTTAAGTGATTTTATGCTAAATTATTGTATTGTTTTCAATTTTGAAATAATCAACTATACAAAATTGCCAAAGATAAACAAATCTTTGGCAATTATATTATTTAAGTTCTTGATTCTACAATAAGTTTTATACCAGTTCTGTCTTCTCCTTCAACCTCAACTTCTGCAAATGCTGGTATACATACTAAGTCAACTCCTGCTGGTGCCACAAAACCTCTTGCTATTGCAACAGCTTTCACTGCTTGATTTAATGCTCCTGCTCCAATTGCCTGCATTTCTGCTCTACTTGATTCTTTTACTAATCCAGCAATTGCACCTGCTACTGAATTAGGATTTGATTTTGATGAAATTTTTAAAATTTCCATTTTCTTTTGCCTCCTATAATTTTATTTTTTATTGTTGCAACTTTTATGGTAGCATTTTACAATATATGGAAAACATTGTAAAGAGGTTTTAGAAAAAAAATTAAAGTTTTCATCGCAATAATATTAAATTTTCGACAGGTTTTTATTAAAAAATTGTATATAACTTTTTGTTTGACAAATATTTACAAATTTAGCAAAAAGGTTATCCATCAATTTAACACATATTTAATCTATTTATATTAATAACTTTATTAGATGAATCATCAATTTCAAAAATTACACCATTAAATATACAATCACCATCTGCAATTTTATATCTTTCAGGAAGTGTAGTTTCAAAGCGTTTTATAGAGGTATTTATATCCATTCCAATAACAGAATTTTTAGGTCCAGTCATTCCAATGTCAGTAATATATGCAGTGCCATTTGGTAATAATTTTTCATCTGCTGTTTGAACATGTGTATGTGTACCATATACTATTGTTGCTTTTCCATCTAAATAATATCCCATCGCAATCTTTTCAGCAGTAGCTTCTGCATGAAAATCAACTACTATTATATCGACTTGATTTTGAATTTTATATATTATATCTTTTGCTCTAAGAAATGGATTTTCTGTAAGAACATTTAAATCAACTCTACCAAGTAAATTTATTACTGCTATTTTTTTATTATTAAATTCATAAATATTATATCCATTTCCAACTACACCTTTTGGATAATTAGCAGGTCTTATTAATTTTGGATGATTAATAAATTTAAAAATATCTTTTTTTCCCCAAGTATGATTTCCCATAGTAATTACATCTACATTTTCTTCTAAAATATCATCAAAATTTTTTTGAGTTAAGCCCATACCTTCAGCTGAATTTTCACCATTTACAATTATAAAATCTATTTTTTCATTTTTTCTTAAATCAGGTAACCTTTTTTTTAATTCTTTAATTCCAGCATTTCCAATTAAATCTCCAACTGCTAAAATTTTCAAAACAATTCCTTCTTTCTTAATGATAATTACTGATATATATTACTATATTTTTTCAATTTATGCAAGTTTTTCAAGTTTAAAAAATATTCAAAAAGTACTACACAATTAAAATTAAATATGCTATAATTATAAATATTATAAGTATAAAAGGAGGAAAGATATATATATGAGTCGGACATTCAAAATGGCATAACATTCAAGCCAAGAAAGGAAAAGCAGATGCTGCAAGAGGAAAAATATTCACAAAATTAGGAAGAGAATTATTAATAGCAACTAAAGAAGGTGGGCCAGATCCATCAGGAAATTCAAAGCTAAAAAATGTCATTGCAAAATGCAAAGCAGCAAACATGCCAAATGATACAATAAACAATGCAATAAAAAAAGCATCAACCAGCAATGAAAACTATGAAGAAATAGTATATGAAGGATATGGACCATGTGGAGTTGCAGTAATTGTAGAAGCTGCAACAGACAACAAAAATAGAACAGCAGCAGATGTAAGACATGCATTTGATAAATCAGGAGGAAACTTAGGAACAAGTGGATGTGTATCATACATGTTCAATAAAAAAGGAGTAATAGTAATAGAAAAAACATCTACAAATATGGATGAAGAAGAATTAATGATGCTTGCATTAGATGCAGGAGCAGAAGATTTTGAATCTCAAGAAGAGATATACGAAATAATTACATCACCTTCAGACTTTACAGCAGTTCGTGAAAAATTAGAAGAATCAGGTCTACAATTTTTAGAAGCAGAAGTACAAATGGTTCCAACTACAACTGTTAGTTTAGACGAAAGTGGAGCAGAAAAAATGGAGCGTCTAATTGAAAGGTTAGAAGACTTAGATGATGTATCAAATGTATATCACAATTGGGAAGAATAAAATTAAGACAGCTTACAAAAAATATCTAAATAATAATAGAAACAAAAAGGGGATATAAATATGAAGCAAAAGAAAAGTTTAAAAATAATTATATTGATAATTATATTACTTATATTAATATTAATTGCAGGAATTGCATTTGCATATTTTTCAACTGACTTATTTAAAAGTAACAAACAATTATTTTTTAAATATATTGGTCAAATAGGAAACAGTGAAAATGGTTTAATAGAAGAAAACATAAATCAATATTTCACAAAAAAGGAAAATACACCATATAAAAATCAAGGAGAACTATATGTAGAAATATCAGCACCAGATGAATATAAAGAACAAGTAGAAAACACAAACAACATGAATATAACATTTGATGGAGAAGTAGACAAAGCAAATTCAAATAGAGAAGAAAATATAAGTATAAACTATTCAGATAAGGTAAACATTGACTTCATATATAAGAAAATACAAGATACTTGTGGAATACAATCAAAATATTTAGACAAAAAATTTATAACAGTTCAATCAGAAGACTTAGGAAAAGTATTAAATTCAGAATCTACAATATCTATTGATAATACATTAGATACAGTAGAAAATTATAAAAACATTTCACAAGAAGAAATGAAAAAAATATTAGAAAAATATACACAAGTATTAAATCAAGAATTGCAAGAAAATAGTTTTAGTAAAATAGAAGAAAACAACCAAACAGGATATAAACTAACACTAAAAGGAGAGCAACTTAAAAACATATTAACAAAATTACTAGAAACATTACAAAACGATGAAGAGCTATTAAATAAAATAAATGAAAAAGACACTGTTTTAGACAGCAACACTATTGCAGAAATGATAGAAGAAATAGGAAATAATGAAGAGCTAAATGAAAAAACAATAGAAATAACAATATTTAAAAACTCAAAAGGGATTGAAAGAGTATCAATTCTAGTAGATCAAACAAAAATAGAAATATCAAAAAACGAAGAAGAATCAAATTTACAATATTCAATAAATATTGAAATAGTAGAACCTGAAAATAACGAAACAACAAAAATAGGCTTAAATGCTAAATATTCTGGAATACAAGAGACACAAAACGTACAAGAATCATATGAAATTATCTTTGAATTTCCAATAGGAGAAGAAACAGCATCATACAAATACTATTTCAATAACAATATAGAATTTGAAGAAACATCAAACATAGAACAATTTGACGAAGAAAACACAATGAATTTAAGTACAATGGATGAAGCAAAATCACAAAAGCTAATGGATGCAATATCAAAAAGAATAGAAAGAGTAAATAAAGACAAAATGAAAGACTTAGGAGTAAATGAAGATGAAAATCCATTAATAAATATGTTACCAACTTTATATTTATACAATTCCTTCATGTCAGCATTCCAAGAACAAGCAAATGAAATGAATGAAATGGAAATTCAATCATTTAATACAAAATTTGAACTATATGAAGGAACAAACATAAGAGGAACTACTGTAAAAGGATTATTAACAGTAATTGCAAGTAACAATGGATTAGATGAAGATGAAAACGAAAACGAAAACGGATCACAACAAAATACCTATACATCTAGTAGAAAAATAGAAGAAATAAATTTTGACGGAGAAGAATATGATGTAAACTTGCAAAATCTAACATCAATAAGAGAAGAAGTTTCTACAGAAGATTATTATAAAGTTGAATTTGAAAAAGATTCAGACACAGGAGCTATATATAGAGCAGTAATAATGAAAAAATAAGTTCTAAATAAAAATTAAAAAGCATATAATATTAAAAAATATTATGTGCTTTTTTTGTGGCTAAATGGCTAATTGGGGACAGGCTTGATTTAGCCATTGTAAATTGAAAGGATTAAAATTGAATAATATTGAAGAAATAACAAAATATTTTCCATTAAATATATACAATTTATTAACAGAGACATTTAAACAAAATGCGGAAATACTACAAACGTTACAGGAAATAAGAATAAGAAGTGGAAGACCGATAATTTTAAAATTAAGACAAGTTGATATATTAATACAATACAATGTGAGCCAAACCGAAATAATACAAATATTAGAAAAAATATGTGAAAATTCTATTTATGCTTATAAAAATCAAATATGCAAAGGTTTTATAACAATAAAAGGTGGACATAGAGTTGGAATAACAGGTTCAGCAGTTGTGGAAAATGGAAGGGTAATAAATATGAAATATATAACGAGTCTTAATTTTAGAATAGCAAGGGAAATTTTAAATTGTAGTAACAAAGTGTTAAGCCAAATTATAAATATAGAAGATAATTCAATATATAATACATTAATTGTATCTCCACCAGGTAAAGGTAAAACTACTATACTTCGTGATAGTATAAGGCAAATAAGTAATGGAATAGATAGTATAAAATTTAGAGGCTTAACATGCGGGGTAGTTGATGAAAGAGGAGAAATTGCAGCAATGTATCAGGGTGTTGCTCAAAATGATATAGGAATAAGGACAGATGTAATAGAAAATGTTTCAAAATCGTATGGAATGAAAATGCTAATTAGGTCGATGGCACCAGAAGTAATTGCTTGTGACGAAATAGGCTCAAGTGAGGATGTAGAGGCCATAAAAGAGGCAATTTCTTCTGGAGTAAAGGGGATATTTACAATGCATGGAAAAAGTTTGGAAGATATAAAGAATAATAAGGAAATATATAATTTGATTGAAAGTAAACAAATAGAGAAGATAATTTTTTTATAAATATAAAGTTCTAAATGTTATATGTTAAGAATATAATATTTAAAAGAAATTACAAAGGACAAACTTTAATATGAAAGGAAATGTTTTGAATATGCAAGTTGTAAAGTATTTTATGCTGTTTTTGGTGTTATTATCGTCAAGTCTAATAGGAAAGTTTATTTCGAGGAAATATGTGTATAGGCTACAAGAATTAGAGGATATGAAAAATGCATTAAATATATTTAAGACTAAAATAAGATTTACATATGAGCCTATTCCGCAGATATTTAATGAGATAAGTAATAGTTTAAATAATAATGTTGGGAAGATATTTGAAATTGCTAAAAATAATATGGTGAATTTAAGTGCGTCTTTAGCATGGGAGAATGCAATAGATGAAAGTGTTGGTAATTTGAATTATGAAGATAAAAAGGTTTTAAAAGGTTTGTCTAAACTTTTAGGTGTGACTGATGTAGATGGACAAATAAGCCAGATAGATGTAACTCAAGATTTTTTGGAGAAACAAATTAAAGAGGCTCGGTGAGGAAAAAGTGAAAAATGAAAAGTTGTATACTAGACTTGGAACTACAATGGGATTAGCTATAGTAATTGTTTTATTTTAAATTTACACATACTTGTATATAATAATTTTTTATAAGTTTTGAATTGAAAGTAATTGCAAGTAGAAATTGTATGAAAATTTTGTTAGGGAATCTCACGGGCAAAAAATTCTTTTAAGAATTTTTTGAGCCTGAGTGAGGGCGCTGACAAAATTGAATTACAATTTCTCTGAAATTACTTGAACGAAAGACTTATAAAAAATTATTATATACAAGTATGCATAAGGAATATAGAAAGGAAAATCTTATGGATATCAATTTATTGTTTAGAATAGCAGCTATTGGAATTCTTGTAGCTGTACTACACCAAGTTTTAGTTAGGGCAGGTAGAGAAGACCAAGCAATGATGACTACTTTAGCTGGACTTGTTATTGTTCTTACTATGGTTATAAAAGAGATTAGTACATTATTTAATACAATAAGAACAATATTTAATTTGTAAATTTTGCCATATAAACAAATGGAGGATATATGGAAGTTATTAAGATAATTGGTATAGCTCTAATAGCATTAATTATAATAATTTTATTAAAACAATACAGACCAGAATTTGCTATATATATAAGTTTGTTAACTGGTGTATTAATATTATTATTAGTTATAGATAAGTTAACAGGAATAGTAAATTTATTAAATACACTAGCAGATAAAGCCTCAATAAATAGTACATTTTTAACATTACTTTTAAAAATAACAGGAATTGCATTTCTTTCAGAATTTGCTGTAAGTATTTGCAAGGATTCAGGAGAAACAGCAATTGCTAGCAAAATAGAAATAGGTACAAAAATTATTATTATATCAATGTCAATTCCTATAATTTCTAGTCTATTAGAAATTATATTAAAAATTTTACCTTAAAACTAAAGAAAAGGAAGAAAGGGATTTAAAACCAGATTTATTCCTAAGAAAGGGAAAGTAATTAAAAATGAAAAGAAGATTATTAAAATTAATTTTTATAATTATTTTAATTATAATTTCTTCTAAATATATATGTTTTGCAGAAAGTTCAAATGAGCAAGAAACAATACAAAAGCAACAAAGTGAATTTGGAATATCAGAATTTATTAAAAATTCGAAGCAATATACAGGAGAATTTTTTGAAGATATTGATTTAAATGAAATTTTAGATGATGCAATTAAAGGCAAAGTTGATAATTCTACATTATTAAAACGATTTTTAAATTTGCTAGGAGATGAATTTAGTCAAAATTTAAAAGCAATAGTAAGTATTTTAGTAATTGTAATAATACATAGCATTTTAAAATCAGTTAGTGAAAGTTTAGAAAATGAGGAAGTTTCAAAAATAATATATTATGTGCAATATATTTTAATAGTAACAATTATAATGGCAAGTTTTTCAGACATAGTAACATTAGTACGAGATACAACCACAAATTTAATTGGATTTATGAATATGTTAGTACCACTTTTAATTACACTAATGTTATATACAGGAAGTATTGCTACAAGTGGGTTACTAGAGCCAATAATACTTTTTATAATAAATTTTGTAGGAAATTTAATTCAAAATATAATTATACCATTAGTTTTAATATTTACTAGTTTAATAATAATTTCAAAAATATCTAACAAGATACAAGTGGACAAGTTAGCAAAATTTTTAAAATCTGGAATAGTATGGTTTTTAGGAATTGTATTAACAATATTTGTAGCAGTTGTATCACTTGAAGGGACTCTTTCTAGTAGTGTAGATGGAATAACATCTAAAACAGCTAAAACTATTGTAAGTTCTGCTGTACCAGTAGTAGGAAAAATATTAGGAGATGCAGTAGATACAGTTTTAGGTTGTGGATTAATTCTAAAAAATGCGGTAGGTATTGTAGGTGTAATAATTGTAATAGGTATATGTGTTATGCCAATAATAAAATTATCAATTTTGACAATTCTTTATAAGCTAGTATCGGCAGTAATTTCACCAATTTCAGAAGAAAATATAGTTTCACTTTTAGAGCAAATAGGAGATGTTTTTAAATTGTTTTTAGCTATATTATGTTCAATTTCATTTTTAATAATTATAGGAACGGCACTTGTAATTAAAATATCAAATAGTGGAATGATGTATAGATAAAAATTGAGAAATTTATTAGTATAGTGCCTTCAAGAAAGGAATGGACTTTTTTATGATAGAAGTACTAAGTTCATGGGCAAAGGGATTAGGCTTAAGTATAGTAGTAGTTTCAATATTAGAGATGATTTTACCCAATAATAAAACAAAAAAATATGTAAGAATGGTAATGGGAATATATATATTGTTTAATATAATTTCACCATTAGTAAAAAATCAGGATACATTTAGTTTATCTGAAATAAATTTTGAAAACAATAATTATGAAACATCTGAAGTAAGTAATATTGAAGTTGACCAAACATCAATGAATGAGAGAATAGAGGAGTTATATGCAAAAGAGTTAAAAGAAGATATAACTAAAAAATTAGAGGAAAAAGGGTTCTTGGTTGATAAGTGTAATGTAGAGGTTAAAATAACAAATGATAATGATGAAGATAGAATAAAGAAGATAAAACTTATAGTTGAGAAAAATGAAAAACAAGAAAGAACAGAAGATTCTGAAAATAGAATAGTTGCACAAGTAGAAGAAATAGAAAAAGTAGATATATCTCTACAAAATCAAATTTTAGAAAGAAATGAAAAAACAATATCAAAACAAGATATTGAAGAAATAAAAAGTTTTTTAGTCTCAGAATATGAAGTAAATGAAAATTATATAGAAATAAATTAAAGAGGTGAGAATATGTTTAAAGAAAAGTTAAATTTGCTAAAACAGAAAAATGAAGCAGAAGGAAATGATAAAAAGAAAATAGAAAATCTAGTATTTTTTGTTATTGTGCTAATTATAACAATTGTAGTAATCAATATAATTTGGAATGGAAATAGTAATAAAAAAAGTATTACTGAACAAGATTCAAACAAGAAATTAGCAGTTAATAAAAGTGAAAACATAGAACAAAATATAAATAGTACAGATTTAGAATTAAGGTTGGAATTTATTTTATCAAAAATACAGGGAGTAGGAGAAGTAAATGTATTTATAAATTATTCTGAGTCTAGTGAACTTGTAGCTATGTATAATGAAAGTACAACTGTTAGTTCCACAGAAGAAACAGATACTTCAGGAGGAACTCGAAAAACAGAAGAAACAGATACACAAAAAGATATAGTTTATACAGAAGAGGATGGAAATAAAACACCTATTACTAAAAAAAGTATAGAACCAAAAATAGAAGGAGCTATTATAACAGCAAAGGGGGCAAATGATGTAAATATAAAAACAAATATAATTCAAGCAGTAGAAGCAGTAACCGGACTTGCAACCCATAAAATTCAAGTTTTTGAGATGAATTAAGTTTTGAAAATTAATACAAAATTAGAAAGACTAACTATTAATTGTCAATAGTTTTTCTAAAAAAAAATTTTTAAAATTTGTTAGATAAAAATTTGCATG
>CANRPI010000010.1 GCA_947632475.1 uncultured Clostridia bacterium
GATTTACAAGACCTGTAATAGCTATCAAATCTGATATTCCTTGAACACCTTGTCTTAAAATATCATCTGCCATTTTAAAGGCTTCTATAATTGATGTCTTACGATCAATTATTTGTAATAGTTTATCATTTGGTATAACAACTAATGTGTCAACTCTTCCTTTTAGGTTTTCGATTCCTCTTTCAGCTTGAGAAAGTCTTTTCTTTCCTTCAAATGTGAATGGTTTTGTTACAACTCCTATTGTTAATATTCCCATTTCTTTTGCAGCTTGTGCTACTACTGGTGCAGCTCCTGTTCCTGTTCCTCCACCCATTCCGGCTGTAACAAATACCATGTCTGCTCCTCTTAGTATTTCTGCTACTTCTGCTTTACTTTCTTCTGCAGATTGTGCTCCAATGTCTGGATTTGCTCCTGCTCCTAGTCCTCTTGTTATTTTTTCTCCTATTTGAATTTTGGTTGGTGCTTTTGATGTTTGTAATGCTTGTCTGTCTGTGTTTACTGCAATGAAGTCTACTCCTCTAATTCCTTCATCAATCATCCTATTTACAGCATTGTTTCCTGCTCCACCTACACCTATTACTTTTATTGTTGCTGTACCATCCATCATTGTTATGTTGTTCTCATCATTGTAATCCATCATTTAGTTCTTCCTCCTCTATATATTTTTTAAAATTAATACCTTTTCTTTATAATTATTTTTTGATTATTTTCTTTTTTTATTTTTATGAATAGAAAAATTCTTTTATTTTGTCTGCTATTGTTTTTAAGAAGCTTTCTTTGTTTTGTGTGTCGATGCTACTTGATACCGTTTTAGCAAATGGCCTTGCAGCTATGTATCTAACTAACGCATAACTTGTTCTGTATTCTGGTTTTACTGTGCTTACTGCTCTTCCAGTTGATATTTTTACAGGTATGTTTAAGCTTATTTTACCAGCTACATCACTTTTATTTATGTTTACAATTCCTTGTCCTGTTAGTATTACGTTGTTTATTTTTTGTTTTAAGCCTTGATTTGTGATTGTTTTGTTTATTATTGAAAATATTTCTTCTATTCTTGCTTCTATTATTTCTATTAGTTCAGAACTTTTTATTATTCTATTTTTGTTTTCGTCTTTTGATGTGTTTAAGATTATGTCATTGTCGTTGTCTATAAATGATTTTAATGCTAAACCATATTGTTTTTTTAGCTTGTCTGCTTCTTCTTCTGATATGTTTAGCACTAACGCTATATCGTTTGTTATATTGTCTCCTCCTAGTGGAATTGAGTTGGTATATATGAAGGTTGAACCTTCGAATACTCCTATGTCTGTGTTTCCTGCTCCTATGTCTAATAACATTATATTGTCATGTAATTCGTTTGTGTCTAATACTAGATTTCTTTCTGCTAATGTTATTGGTACTATTCCATCTATTTCTAGTCCTGCTTTTTTGAATATTGTGTTTAACTGCCTTACATAGTCTTTTTCTGCAAGTATTATTTGTGCACTTATTGTGAAGTTGCTACTTAAACTTCCTACTGGGTCTTTTACTATGGTTCCATTTTCTAGTGTTATTTTGTCTGGGACTATGTCTATTAGTGTTTTTCCTTCTGGTATTTCTATATCTTTTACTTGTATTATAGCATTTTGCACGTCTCTTACTGATATTCCTGAATATTTGTCTTTTACGTCTTTTGTTATGCTGTTTTGTACTATTGTTACATATTTACCTGGAATAGTTACATAGGCTGAGTTGATTTTTAGGTTTGTTTCTTCTTCTGCATCTTTTATTGTTTTTGATATGCATAAGGTTATTTCTTCTTCATTTATTATTTTACCTTTCTTTAGTCCACTACATTTATATGAGGTATTGCTTATTATTTCTATTTGACCAAAGTTGTTTACTTCTCCCACAACCGTGCAAACTTTACTGGTTCCAATGTCAATACCTACTATGATATCTCCTATTGCCAAGTTAATTCCCCCATTTTTTAGTATAAATTTCTTAAATGTATATATATTACATTTTTAGACAAATGTCAATAGTCTTTGTTATATTTTTGTAATATTCTTGTAATACTTTTGTAATGTTTTATTCTTGATTTGTTGTGTTTGCTGTTTCTTTTTTCTTTTTAAAAATTTCTATCCATTTGTCTATATAATATCTTCTTATTATTGCTAAATTTACAAACATTCTTCCTACAAATACTACTATTGCTGCTAAGTATATATCAACATTTAGCTTTTCTCCTAATATTGTTAGTAAAATTGCTAAAATTGCATTTCCAAAAAATCCTGTAACAAATATTGTTAAGTCAAAGTTCTTTTTTATTACAGATGTTATTCCTCCAAAAACTGAGTCTAATGCTGCTATTATTGCTATTGCTAAATAACTTGAGTATGTGTATGAAATCATTGGAGCATTTACTCCTATTATTGCTCCTAAAATGCATCCTATTAGTATGGCTATAAAAATCATTTTTTCTTTCCTCCTAAATTTAAATTTTGCATTTTTTATTTTTGGTTTTATTCCATGTATTTTGAGTTTATTTCGTCATTATATTTTAATATTTTTACTTTATTTGGTTTTGATATTGAAACATCTTGTCCTAATTTTTTCATTTCATCTACATGCCCACCATTTCCTATTAATGCACTTTCTAAATATGATGGATTTCCTATTGCTTTTATTATATATGGTTCTAATATTCTTTGTCCATTTACTTTTATGAAAGTATATCTAATGTCTACTATATCACTCATATTTACTATTCTTTCATCATTTATTGATATTGCTTCTGCTCCTGCTTGCTTTAGAGCATTTACTATTAATAATAAATCATCTGCATTTATTTTTGCAACCTCATTGTTTTGAGTTTCTCTTAATGTTACTTCTATTCCTTCTCCTTCTACATCAGTTTTTCCAAGTGTCATGTTAATTTGGTTTAGTTCTTCATCAACTAATTTTTCAGTTTCTTCAATAGATTCACTTGTTTTGTTATATTCTTCAATTTTTGCAACTGTTTCATCATATTGAGCTTTTGTGTCTTCATATTTTGATTTCCAATTTGCTAGCTCTGATCTTAGTTCTGCTTCTCTCATGTTTTCTATTGATGTTATGTCTGTTTGACTTACTACTTTAAATTGCATTGTCATTACTAAAGTTAATGCAAAACATGCTAGTCCAGCTGTAATTATCATTGCAATTTTTCCTTTTTTTAATGTCTTTTTCACTTTTAATCTCATTCCTTCCTAAGGACAAATTGGTTGATTGATTTATTAAAAGCAATTTTTTTTCAACCTTTAAGCTCCTTTCATATATAATAGTTTTATTTTTAATCAACATTTTCTGCATATTGATATGTTATTATTCCTGTATATTTTGGTATTGTGATGTTGTTTGATTTTTCAAGGTCTGCTCTTATTCCACTTTCTTTTAATAGTTCTAAATATCCTCCTTGCCTTGAAAGTGCTGCTAATTGCTCTGGAAGCCCTATTGCTTTTATTATGAAAGGTGCCCCTACTTTTTCTCCATTTATATCAATTATGCTTCCTCCACAAGAAATGCTTGTACTTGGTACTATTCTTTGGTCATTTATTGATATTGCCTCTGCTCCTGCATTTTTTAGTTCGTTTATAACACTTAATACATCTCCATCATGAACTAATAATAAACTTGGATCTAAAACACTTGATGAATCTTTATTGCTATCTCTTAGTGTTACTATAACTCCGTGGGCCTTTTACTTCTGCAAGCCCTATTAATTTATTTCCTTGTTTTATTTCTTCTTCTTTTTTCTCTAAATCTTCATTGTTTTTAGTTGAGTTTTGTCTTGCTTTTTCTAGTTTTTCTTCAGCCGCTTCTAAAAGTTTATATTGATTGTCATATCTTTCTTTATATTTTAATACTTCTGCTCTTAAATTGTTTTCTTCATAATTTTGGCTTACTGTAGAGTTTGAATTTGTTACTGTTCTAATTTGCACACAAATTCCTATTGTTAAAGCCATACACATTATTCCTAACACAATGCTAATTATTTTTTTGTTTAACATTTTTTCACCTTCTTTTTAGTTTATGCTTTCTCTAAAATATGCTTGAAATTTATTGTTAAAGTCTCCATTTACATATACACTGCCTGCTTTAGATGCTTCTTTTTCTATTATTGCTATTGCATATAATATTTTTGTGCTTAAATTGCTAGTATCTCCTAAATATATTCTTTTTTGTTCACTTTCTAAGTATAAACTATATTCGTTTTTTTTCGTAATGTCAATACTTGTGACCTTCTCGTTCAAATTATTTTCTGTTGCTACATCCATAATTTTTATTATGTCTTCTAATTTTTGTAAGTCTTCTTTGTTTAATCTGTTTCCTTCTACTACTTCATTTTCTTCGGTTGATATTCCTTGTATTATTGGCATTGATTTACTGTCTTCTGATATTTCTAATATATATCCTTGTGTATTTATGTACGCATATTTTCCCATATAATCTACACTATATGTTGCAACTCTTTCTTCTACATTTATTTCTATTTTGTTTGGTAATTTCCTGCTTATTTTTACATTTTCAATATATGCATTTTGTTTTATATTGTTTATTACTTTTATTTTATTGAATTTGAATATGTTCTCATCTTTTTTTAATCCTGATAGACTTGTTATTGTATCACTACTTATGTAATTATTATTTAATACTTGTATGTCCTTTATGTAAAAAATTGGTGAAGTTGTGGCAAAAATTATTCCTCCTATTACTATTCCTAGTAATAGGATTGTTTTTGTTATTTTTTTTATTATTTTTATTTTTTTTCTTCTTTTTTTCTCTTGTTTACTTATTTGTCTTATTTTTTGATTTTCTTTTTGTATTCTATTTCTATTAGTCATTTTTATTACTGCATCTGTTTCTAAATCAAAATCTTCATTTAATTGTTTTTCCTTTGCCTCTCTTATTCTTTTTTCTCTTTCTTTGGCTTTTTTCTTTTTTATTTCATTTTCTAATTCTTCATGTGGTACCCCTTCTGAATTTAAATTGTATAAATTTAAGGTTGATTCTTTTGTTTTTTTTGCCACTCTTATTCTCATTCCTTTCAATTTTTTCTAAGTACAATATTGGGATGTTTAATTATATTTTATTTTTCTAGCTTGCTATTAACTAGTTCTATATCTACTCCTATATTTTGGAGTTTTTGCTCAAATTTTTCATATCCTCTTAATATATATTCTATGTTTTCTATTCTTGTTGTTCCTTTTGCACAAATTGCTGCTATTACAATTGCTACTCCTCCTCTTAAGTCAGTTGCTTTTACATTTGCACCATATAGTCTTCTTGTTCCTTTTATTATGGCTGTTTTTCCTTCTATTGAAATTTTTGCTCCCATTCTTATTAATTCTTGAGTGTATTTATATCTGTTTTCAAATATGTTTTCTACAACTATTGATGTTCCTTTTGCAAGTGTTAACATGCTTGCAAATATTTGCTGCATATCGGTTGGAAATCCTGGATATGGCATTGTTTTTATATTTATTGCCTTTAGTTTTTTTGGAGCTTTTAATTCTATTTTTGAGTTTTGTATGTCTATTTTACATCCTGCTTCTTCTAATTTATCAATTACAGGAATTATGTGATTGCTATTTGTGTTTTTTACTATTATTTCTCCTCCACTCATTGCAGCAACACATAAAAATGTTCCTGTTTCTATTCTATCTGGCATTATATTGTAACTTACGTCTTTTAGTTTTTTTACTCCTTCTATTATTATTTGACTTGTTCCTGCTCCTTTTACGTTTGCTCCCATTTTGTTTAAGAAGTTTTGTAAGTCTACTATTTCTGGCTCTCTTGCTGCATTTTCTATTTTAGTTGTTCCTTCTGCTAATATTGCTGCTAGTATTATGTTTTCTGTTGCTCCTACACTTGGAAAGTCTAAGTTGATTTTTTCTCCTATTATTTTATCACAATTGCATGTAATATTTCCATAGTTTTTTGTAATATTTATTCCTAATTTTTCAAATGACTTTAAATGTAAGTCTATTGGTCTTGTTCCTATATCACATCCTCCTGGATATGAAAATATGGCTTTTTTATATTTTCCAATTAGACTCCCAGCAAATATTACTGATGACCTCATTTGCCTCATTAATTCTTCAGGAATTTCATATTTATCAATATTACTTGTATCTATTATAATTTTATTCGCTTTTTTATTTACTTTTCCTCCTAATTTATTTAAAATTTCAAACATCATTTTCGTATCATGGATATTTGGAACATTATATAAAGTAGTTTTTCCAGCATTTAAAATAGTTGCAGCAATTATTGGCAATGCTGAATTTTTGGAACCTGATATATTTACTTCACCTTGTATTTTTTTTGAGCCTTTTATTATGTACTCTAACATTTGTAATTCCCCTTTCGTTTTTGCTATATATTATGTATTCTTCACATAAAAAGTTCCAAAATTAAGATTACAACAAAGAGATTAATTAAGTTATCAAACCATAATTAGTGCCAGATTCTTATTAAAATTCTGACATTAGAATAATATGCAAATTTTATAATTTACCTCTCAAAAATATTGAAAAAAACTGTTTTATGTCATATAATATGCCTATACTATATTTATATGCATAATTTTTTTATACAAATAACATAACTTTGGTTTATAGGTGTTCCAATAAAAACCTAAATTAATTTATGAGGATGATTTTAATTATGAAAAATTTAACAGTAAAAGATTTATACAAAAGTACAAGTGAATTTTCAAATAAGCAAATTACAATTGAAGGATGGGTTAAAACTGTAAGAGCTTCAAAAAATTTTGGATTTATTGAACTAAATGATGGAACATTTTTCAAAAATATACAAATAGTTTTTAACAATGATTTGAAAAATTTCAATGAAATATGCAAACTAACAATAAGTTCTTCAATTAAAGTAGAAGGAACTTTAGTTGAAACGCCTGAGTCTAAACAACCTTTTGAAATTCATTCAAGTTCTATCGAAATTGAATATTTATCAGATGCATCTTATCCTTTGCAAAAGAAAAAGCATTCATTTGAATACTTAAGAACAATTAGTCACCTTCGTCCAAGAGCAAATACATTTAATGCTGTTTTTCGCATAAGAAGTGTTTTAGCATATGCAATACACAAATTTTTTCAAGAAAGAGGTTTTGTATATGTTAATACTCCTCTAATTACTGGAAGTGATGCTGAAGGTGCAGGAGAAATGTTTAATGTTAACTCATTTGACCTAGGCAATATTCCAAAAACTGAAGATGGAAAAATAGATTTTAGTAAAGACTTTTTTGGTAAGCCTGCTCATTTAACAGTTAGTGGGCAATTAAATGCTGAAACATTTGCTCAAAGTTTTTGCAATGTTTATACATTTGGACCTACTTTCCGTGCTGAAAATTCTAATACTGTAAAACATGCTGCAGAATTTTGGATGGTTGAACCTGAAATTTGTTTTGCTACTTTACAAGATGATATGGATTTAGCAGAAGATATGATTAAATATATTTTTCAATATGTTTTAGATAATTGCAAAGAAGAAATGGAATTTTTTAATAAATTTATAGATACAGAGTTACTTGAAAGATTAAACCATGTAATTAATTCAGATTTTGTAAGAATTAGTTATACAGATGCTATCAAAAAATTAGAAGAACATAATGATAAGTTTGAATATAAGGTTTCTTGGGGAGTTGATTTGCAAACTGAACATGAGAGATTTTTATGTGAAAAAATTTTTAAAAAGCCTGTATTTGTTACAGATTATCCAAAAGATATCAAAGCTTTCTATATGAAGCAAAATCCTGATGGTAAAACAGTTGCTGCAACTGATTTATTAGTTCCTGGTATTGGTGAAATAATTGGTGGTAGCCAAAGAGAGGAAGATTATAATAAATTAAAGTCTCGTATGGAAGAATTAAATATGCCTATTTCTGAATATGAATGGTATTTAGATTTAAGAAAATATGGTAGTTGCAATCATGCAGGCTTTGGTCTTGGTTTTGAAAGAGCTATTATGTATTTAACAGGTATGCAAAACATAAGAGATGTTATTCCTTTCCCAAGAACTCCAAAAAACTGTGCATTTTAATTAAGTATAAAATATTGTTTTGTTTACTTATAATTACTAAACTATTTTATATATAATTTTTAATAAAAAAGAACAAGCCTTTTTTATAGACTTGTTCTTTTTTATATTATAATTTATTATTCATTTACATTTTTCCATAATAACTATCTAATAATATTTGTTTTAATTCTGTTACTAATGGTAATCTTGGATTTGCAGTTGTGCATTGGTCTTCAAATGCTCTGTCTGCTAGCATATCTACTTTTGACAAAAAGTCTTGTTCATCTAATCCTGCTTCTTTTAAACTTGCAGGAATATTTAGATGTTTGTTCATTTCTTGAATTTTTGTAATTAAGCTTTGTATTCCTTCTTCCATAGTATCTGCTTTTAATCCTAATTTTTTAGCTAATTCAAAGTATTTTTGATCTGCTATAAAATATTCATATTTTGGAAATGATACAAATTTTGAAGGTTTGCTACTATTATATTTTATTACATAAGGAAGCAATATTGCATTTATTCTTCCATGTGGTAAATGGAATTCTCCTCCTATTTTATGTGCAAGTGAATGTCCTATTCCTAAAAATGCATTTGTAAATGCCATTCCTGCTATTGTACTTGCATTATGCATTTTTTCTCTTGCAATTTTATCATCTCCATTGTCATATGCTTTTTCTAGGTATTTCATTACTAATTCAACTGCTTTTTCTGCTAGTCCATCTGTGTAGTCTGATGCCATATTTGAAACATATGCTTCTAAACTATGTGTTAAAACGTCCATTCCTGTATCTGCTGTTACTGACTTTGGTAAACTCATTACTAATTCTGGGTCTACTATTGCTACATCTGGTGTTAATTCATAATCTGCTAATGGATATTTTTTATTTTTTTCTTTATCTGTTATTACTGCAAATGATGTTACTTCTGAACCTGTTCCTGAAGTTGTTGGTATTGCTACCATTTTACACTTTGTTCCCAATTTTGGGAATTTATAGGTACGTTTTCTTATATCCATAAATTTCAATTTTAGCCCTTCTATATCTGCATCTGGATGCTCATAAAATAACCACATTCCTTTTGCTGCATCCATTGCACTTCCTCCACCTATTGCAATTATTACATCAGGTTTAAAGCTTTCCATAACTTTAACACCTTTTTTTATTGTATCAAATGATGGATCTGACTCTACATCACTAAATATTTCTGAATGCACATGTTTTTGTCTTTTTCTTAAATGATATAACACTTTGTCTACATATCCTAATTTTACCATTCCTTCATCTGTTACTATGAAGGCTCTTTCTATATCTGGCATTTTTTCTAGGTACTGAATTGAACCTGCCTCAAAATAAATTTTTTCTGGAACTTTGAACCACTGCATATTAACTCTCCTTTTCGCTACTCTTTTTATATTTATTAGGTTTACTGATGATACATTAGCTGTCGTTGAATTTCCACCAAATGAACCACATCCAAGTGTTAATGATGGCATATTTGTGTTATATATATCTCCAATTGCCCCATGAGTTGATGGTGAGTTTACAATTATTCTTCCAGCTTTCATTTTTTCTGAGAATTTTAATATTGTATCTTCATTTTCTGAATGTATAACTGCAGAATGTCCAAGTCCTCCAAATTCTAGCAATTTCTCAGATTTCTCTATTCCTTCTTCTTCATTTTCTACAATATAATAAGTAAGTACCGGACTTAATTTTTCTTTAGAAAATGGATATTCTCTTCCTATTCCTTCTTCATATACTACAATAACTTTTGTTTCCTTTGGTATTTCAAAACCTGCTTCCTTTGCTATTGTATATGGTGATTGCCCAGGAACATGTGATTTTAATTTATATCCATATTCCTCAGTATAATCAAACATGCTTTTAGCTAATTTTTCTTTTTCTTCTGGATTTACAAAATAGCATCCTGCTTTTCTCATTAAATCTTCAAATTCTTTATATATTTCTTTATCAACCAAAACAGCTTGCTCAGATGCACATATCATTCCATTATCAAATGCTTTTGACAATACTACATCATTCACAGAAGTTTGAAGTTTAGCAGTTTTGTCTATATAGCATGGCACATTTCCGTGGTCCTACGCCTAATGCTGGCTTTCCACATGAATACGCTGATTTTACCATTCCTGTTCCACCAGTTGCTAAAATCAAATTTACATCAGGATGATTCATTAAAGTCTTTGTAGCTAACACGCTTGGTTCTTCAATCCATAATATGCAATTTTCTGGAGCACCAGCTTTTATAGCTGCATCTCTTAAAATCTTTGCAGCTGCACTACTACATTTCTGACTTGATGGATGAAATCCAAATACTATTACATTTCTTGTTTTAGCTGCAATAATTGACTTAAACATTGTAGTAGAAGTTGGATTTGTTACAGGTGTTACTCCTGCAATTATACCCACTGGCTCTGCAATTTCTACATATCCATCTTCATCATTTTCACTAACTACTCCAACTGTCTTCTCATATTTTATGCTATGATATATATATTCTGTCGCAAACATATTCTTTGTTATTTTATCTTCATATATTCCTCTACCAGTCTCTTCAACTGCCATTCTGGCTAATTCCATATGATGCTCTAATCCTGCCATTGACATTGCTTTTGTTATATTATCTACTGTTTCTTGGTCCAACTTTAAATACTCTTCAGATGCTTTTTTTGCCTTTTCTATTAGTTCATCAATCATCTTTTGAACTTTTTGTTCTTCTTCTTTGTTATCTTCTATCATATTTTTTCCTCCTTGTCATTAGTTTAACCAAATATATTATATATTATTAGAAAATTTTGTCAAGGTATCATGGCTAATTGGGGACAGACATTAATTGACCATTAATGGCTAATTGGGGACAGACGTTGATTAACCACAAAAATGTGAAATGTGCCATTGGAAGCCGTCCAATGACACATTTTATTTATATAAATATTTTTGTGGATTAACGTGTTGCCCATTTATTCTTATTTCTAAATGTAAGTGCGGTCCAGTTGAGTTTCCTGTTGAACCTACTTCTGCTATTATGTCTCCTGCATTTACTTGTTGACCTTCTGTTACGTATATTTTGTTTGTGTGTGCATACCATGTTTCTATGTTGTTTCCATGGTCTATTTTTACTAGTTTTCCGTATGAACCATTGCTTGCAGCAAATGTTACTGTTCCTCCTGATACGGCTTGGATTGGTGTTCCTTTTTCTGTTGCTATATCTAACCCTGTATGCCTTGAGCTTCTGATGCTGCTGCTTACTCCATATCTTGATGTTATTGTTCCTGTTACTGGTAAGTAGGCAAGTTTGATACCATTTATTTCTGGCATTGATTCTATTCGTTTTTGTTCTTCTTTTTCTATTTTTTCTTGCTCTATTGCTTGGTTTATTTTTTCGTTTATATCTGTTTTTGCAATTTCTATTTTGGTTGTATTTACTTCTTCTGCATTTTCTGTGTATTTTTCTATTATGCTTAGGTCTAATTCTTCTGATTTGTCATTTGATTGTTTTATTTCTTTTACTAATTCTTCTGCTTCTTGTATTGTGTCTACTGCTTCTACAGTTTTATTGTTTAAAGCTATGTCATAGTATTTGTATGTTATTTCTACATTTTCTTTAATGGCTTTTGATATTTCTTCTTCGTTTGTCTCTTGTTTTCTACTTACAAGTTTTAACTTATATTCAGGTTCTTGCTTTATTGTTATATTGTCTATATTTTCTTGTTTTTCTGCTCCTACATTGAATTTTATTTGTTCTTCTAATGCTTGTTTATTTTGTATATATCCTATGTCTTTCCCTGAAATACTTACTTTATAAATTGGTTTATATTTTATTAATATTATCGCGATTATTAAACCAAATGCTATAATTGTAATGTTAAAATACTTTAAAATTTCTTTAGTATAATATTTTAGCTTTTTGTTTAAAATATATTTCACTCTCCTTTTGCTTGTTTCTTAAACGCGACTATTGTTTATTATACTATATATTCTTTCCAAAATCAAATTATGTATACATTTTTTGGAGCAATTTGTCATTTTTATGTAATTTTATTTTGATTTTTTATGATGTTTTCCTACTTTTTCCTCTTTTATGCTCTTTTTTTCTTTGTTTTTCTTTGTTTTTTAATTAGTTATATCTATTGCCTTTCTTTACTAATAAGTTTAAATGTGTTTTTTAGTTTCTGTAAATTTAAACTCTAAAATGCTATATTATTTTGTATAAGAATAGGAAGGTGATAAAAATGGCTTTAGATTATAACGTAATTGGACAAAGAATAAAACAAGCAAGACTTGCTAAAAATTTAACTCAAGAAGATTTAGCAGAAAAAATTGATATTTCTGTTGCTTTCTTAAGTAGAGTAGAGAGAGGTAATTCTCGTATAAATTTGAGAAGATTAAATCAATTATGTGCGTTATTAGATGTTTCTGAAGGATATGTTTTAAACGGTGCAGCTAGCGATTCAACTAATTATTTAGATAAAGAATTTGCTGATTTATTAAAAAAATGCTCTCCTGAAAAACAAAAATTGATTTATAAAATTGCTCAAACAGTTGTAAATAGTGAATCTGAAGAATAAATAAAAGACATATTGCAGTAACTAACGATTTTTTTTAAAAAATTGCAATATGTTTTTTTTAATGTTGTCATTATTCTATATATATGTTATTATAATATTTAGCAAATTGGGAAATAATATTAGCATAAAATTTTATAAAAAAATTATTTTTTAAATAGTTCAAGGTTATTAAAACTACCTTGGATACTGAAAGGAATGAAAGTTATATGGATTTTAAACAATGGAACGGATTTAAAAAAGGAGATTGGAATTCTGAAATAAATGTAAGAGATTTCATTCAAAATAACTATACTCCTTATGAAGGAGACAGTAGCTTTTTAGAGGGAACTACTAAAAGAACACAGGAACTATGGCAAGAAGTATTAGATTTGTATCAAAAAGAAAAAAATTCAGAAGGTAGTGTATTAGATATTGATGCCAAAACTGTTTCTACTATCTCTAGTCATGATGCTGGTTATATAAAAAAGGATTTAGAGCAAATTGTTGGTCTTCAAACTGATGCACCTTTAAAAAGAGCAATTATGCCTTTTGGTGGTATAAGAATTGTAGAAAAATCTTGTGAAGCTTATGGAAGAAAACTAGATGATTCAGTTAAAGAGATTTTTTATAAATATAGAAAAACTCATAATGATGGTGTTTTTGATGTTTATACACCTGATATAAGAGCTGCTAGAAGTTCTCACTTACTTACAGGTCTTCCTGATGGTTATGGGCGTGGAAGAATTATAGGTGATTATAGAAGAGTTGCTTTATATGGAGTAGATGTATTAATTGAAGAGAAGAAAAATGAATTAGATATTTTAAATACAGATGAATTAACTCAAGAAATAATAAGAAATAGAGAGGAAATTAGTGAACAAATAAAAGCACTAAAAGAATTAAAAATAATGGCTTCTAAATATGGATTTGACATTTCAGAACCTGCAAAAGATAGTAAAGAAGCTGTGCAATGGCTATATTTTGGCTATTTAGGAGCTATAAAAGATCAAAATGGCGCTGCAATGAGTCTTGGAAGAACTTCTAGTTTCTTAGATATATATTTTGAAAGAGATTTAAAAAATGGTACTATAACAGAACAAGATGCTCAAGAAATTATGGATCATTTTGTAATGAAGTTAAGGTTAGTTCGTTTTTTAAGAACTCCTGAATATAATGAATTATTTAGTGGAGACCCTGTTTGGGTAACTGAAAGTATTGGTGGTATGGGAATTGATGGTAGAACTTTGGTTACAAAAAATTCTTTTAGAATACTTCATACTCTAGAAAATTTAGGACCAGCCCCTGAACCAAATTTGACAGTACTTTGGTCTACAAGGTTACCTGAAGGATTTAAAAGATATACTACTGAATTATCAATAAAAACTTCATCTATTCAATATGAAAATGATGATTTAATGAGAATATCTTTAGGAGATGATTATGGAATAGCATGCTGCGTTTCTCCTATGAAAATTGGTAAACAGATGCAATTTTTTGGTGCTAGAGCAAACTTAGCAAAAACTCTATTATATGCTATAAATGGCGGAAGAGATGAAATATCTGGTAAACAGGTAACTCCAAAATATGCACCTATTACTTCTGAATATTTAGATTATGATGAAGTAATGGAAAGATTTAATCAAATGATGGATTATGTTGCAAGAATTTATATAAAAGCCTTAAATGCAATTCATTATATGCATGATAAATACTCATATGAAGCTCTTGAAATGGCATTACATGATAAAGAAATTATAAGAACTATGGCTTGCGGAATTGCTGGATTATCTGTAGTTGCAGATTCTCTATCAGCTATAAAATATGCTAAAGTTAAGGTAATTAGAGATGAAACTGGATTAGCAGTTGATTACAAAGTTGAAGGTGATTTTCCTAAGTTTGGAAATGATGATAATAATGTTGACCAAATTGCAGTTGATATTGTAAAAACATTTATAAAAAAATTAAAAAGACATCAGACATATAGAAATTCAAAACAAACTTTATCAATTTTAACAATCACTTCAAATGTAGTATATGGAAAAGCAACTGGTAGTACTCCTGATGGAAGACGTGCAGGTGAACCATTTGGACCTGGTGCAAATCCATTACATGGTAGAGATAAAA
The DNA here is from genome assembly GCA_947632475.1 of uncultured Clostridia bacterium. Taxonomy (GTDB): domain Bacteria; phylum Bacillota; class Clostridia; order TANB77; family CAG-508; genus CAG-269. The sequence goes on from CANRPI010000010.1 coordinate 14,750, forward strand.
ATGGTGCATTAGCAGTAATGAATTCAATTGCAAAATTACCATTTGATTCAGCAGAAGATGGTATTTCATTTACATTTTCAATAACTCCTGGAACTCTTGGCAAAACTGAAGATGAAAGAATTTCAAACTTAGTAAATATGTTAGATGGGTATTTTGCCCAAACAGGACATCACATAAATGTAAATGTATTTGATAGAAGTTTATTAGAAGATGCAATGGAACACCCTGAAAAATATCCTCAACTTACAATTAGAGTTTCTGGATATGCTGTAAACTTTACAAAATTAACAAGAGAACAACAATTAGATGTAATAAATAGAACAATTCATGAAAAAATATAGTCACAGTTTTATACGTTTTTAGATGTGCAAGGAGAACAAAATGAATAATAATAAGGATTTAAAATATTATGCCAAAGTTCATTCTCTTGAGTCTTTTGGCACAGTTGATGGACCTGGTATTAGATTTGTTATTTTTTTGCAGGGCTGTCATCTTGAATGTAAATATTGCCATAACAGGGACACATGGGACATTAATGGTGGTGAATATAAATCTTTAGATGATATTTTTTCTAAAGTTTTAAGGTATAAAAATTATATTTGTAGAAATGGTGGTGTTACTGTTACTGGTGGTGAACCTTTGTTACAGGTTAAGTTTTTAATTGAATTTTTTTCTAAACTTAAGGAAGAAGGAATTCACACTTGTATTGATACTTCTGGTATGGTTAATCTTACTGATGATATCAAGCATTTACTTAGTCTTACAGATTTGGTTTTACTTGATATTAAGCATATTGATGATGAAAAATGCAAGGCTTTGGTTGGTAAATCTAATAAACTTGAGTTGAACTTTGCTAAATATTTAAGTGATAATGGTATTTCTATGTGGATTAGACAGGTTTTAATTCCTGGTTATACTGATGATGAACAAGATTTAATTAAATTAAAGAATTTTATTAGCTCTTTGAATACAGTTGAGAGGGTTGAGTTTCTTCCTTATCATGATATGGGAAAATTTAAGTGGAAAAATCTTGGTTTGAATTATGAATTAGAAAATGCCAGAGTTGCTAATGATGAGGATATAAAAAGAGCAAAAGATATTTTAGGTATTTCCTAAAATATCTTTTTATTTTTTATTTTTTATTTTTTATTTTCTATTGCTTTTTATGTTTTTTATTGATTTTTATCTTTTTTTATTGTTTTTTACATTCCTAGTAATTTTAGTTCTACATTTTCCATTTTGTATTTTCCATCTACTAATTTAAATTGTACTAAAGTGTTTGATAATGTTTCTTCATTTTGCCTTAAGTCTGTTGTAAATAAAAGATTTATTTGTGGTATTTCTATTTGATTTTTTACTATTTCTTTAAATGCTTCTGCCATATGTTTTTCGTCTTCACAAATTAGTATTAATTGTGGAAGATTAGTAAATCCTGAGTCACCTGGTACAAAATTTTCGTAGAAGTCTTTATATAAGTTCATTTTATCTACTAATTTTTTCTCCCATTCTTGTTCTCTTCTTATTGATTCGAATACAAATTGGATTGATTTTTTATTTTTTGTTAATTTTACAGCTCCTCCAGTTGCTTTAAATACTTTTCCTGCAACTTTTGCTGTAATTGCTGGTTTTACTATGTAGCTATCAAATGCTTTTACTTTTCTTAAATATGCTATTAGTGTTTGATTTCCACTTAGTCTTTTCTTTATCATTGCTACTGGTTTTGTATTGTCTGATGGTTGCCATTTACATTCTATTTCTTTTGATGTTAATAAGTATTTTCCCATTTTTTCTAGACAATATATTCTATAAATTCCTTTTCCTTCATCTGATGTAAAGTAGTATCTTGTTAAGATTTTACATTTTACTAATTGTTCTAGTTTATTATTTAATTTGTCTTGTGATTTTGGATCATATCCTTTTATTTCTAGCATTTGGTATAATTGTCTTGATGTAATAAATTCAAATTCATTTACTAAATCTAATATTGCAAAATGAATGTCTGTTATATGACCAATATTTATCTTATGAACAATTTGGTTCATGGATACATATCCATCTTTCCCATCAAATGTTTTTATTTCACCTTTTCTAATTGCAAATGGTGATACTTGTGCTTTGATTTGATTATCTTCAATCATTTTTATTCCATTCCTTTCTTAATTTAGCTTTATTGAATTAAGCTGTGTTTTACTTTTATACTATTAGTAATTTTACTTTTTTCTTTTGATTATCAATCTTTTTTATATATACATCTACATTTTGACCATATTTAAGTCCTTCTTTATATTCTACCATTCCAACTAGGTTTGGAGTGAGTTCTATGAATATGCCATTTTTATTTTTTTCTGTTTCTCTTACTATTCCCTTTACTTTTGTTCCTGAGATAAATTTCTTTACGTTTTCTTCCCAACTTCCTAATATCTCTTTGTAAGATAAAAGTACCTTTCCTTTATTTCTATCTATAGATTTTACCATAATTTTTACTTTTTGTCCAATTTTTAGTCTTTCATATGGAGATTTTATTCTTGCTATTGATAAATCTTCTATATGCACTAAACCTACTATTCCCCCTCCTATTTCTATAAAGGCTCCATATGGCTTTATGCTTTTTACTATTCCATCTACTGTTTGTCCTTCTTGTAAATTTTTTTTCATCCATTCTAATGTTTCTTCTTGTACTTCTTTTCTTGATAATATAGGTGTTTGGTTATCTTTTAATGATTTTATTTTAAATTGCACAAATTTATGGACTTTTCCTGTGCATAAATTTGTTTTTGGTAATCCGTCTTCTTGTAAGTTTATTCCTTCAACTTCTTCTCTTGGAATTATTCCTGTTATACCATTTTCAAATGATATATATAGGTTATAATCATTATCACATTTTTTTACTATTCCTTGCAGTGTATTTTTGTTTTCCATATATTGCTTTAAATTTTCTTCGTTTATATTACTTATTTCATTATTCCAGCCTTCTGGAGTAATTTTTAGTTTATTCATTTGTTCTTATCTCCTTTTTGTTCTTTTGTTTTTTTGTATTTCTTTTGATTTTTTATTATTATATATTTTTTATTATTGTTTTTCAATATATATATGTGCAAAATTTTTATTTATATAAATGTTAATTACTAGAAAATGTGTCTTTTCCTTTTAGATTAAACAGTATCAATAGAATTAAAAGATACCCTTAAAGGATATCTTTTAATTCTTCGGAGTTTTTATTTGGTGCTGTTTCATAATATTGAGCTATTAATTCATCTAATTCAATGCTAAGCTTGTATATGTTGCTGTAATCTTCGCCATCTTCTATACTTTTGTTTAATTTTTCTCTTAATTTACAAATTTCATCATTTAACATTTTTTATCGCTCCTTTTCTTTTTATCTCTTTCATTAATTTATAAATTATCACATTTCATGTCTCAAGTCAAGTATTTTCAGGGGTTTTTGTCAACTTTCGTACGACTATTTTTTAATATTTTCGACATTATATTACACAATAAAACGGCATTATATTTTCTAAATTATTTAACTACAAAAATATCTTTTTTTCTTTTATCCATTTTATGATATTTTATTTCTTGTTTTTTATAAAAATTTTATTCTTAATTAACTACAAACTATAAAAAAGACCATTGAGCAAAATATTTTTATATATTTTGTCAACGGTCTGATTCAATATATTAATTTAAAATATAATGAACTTTTATAATTTTTAGTTATATTAATTATCTACAATTGAAATTATCATATTTTCTTCTTTAAATACTAAGTTTAAAACTTGCTCTATATATTCTATATTTATTGATTCTATTTCTTCTAAGTAGTCAAAACTATTTATTCCTTTAAAATAATCTGACAAGAACATTCTTGATATATCAACTATATCATTATATTCTTTTATATATCCTCCATATATCATTTTTTTCATTCTATTAAAGTCTTTTTCACTTATTCCAGTTTCTTTCATATTTTTTACTGCACCTTTAAAGTCTTCAAAAAGTTTTTTTGGATTATTTGATTGACCTGAAATTAGTACATGTGCATAAGTTTTTCCAAATTCATACTCCAAACTTGGTTGTGTGTATATATTTCCTTCATTATATAATTGTTTGTATAGGTTTGAACTTCTACCTATTAATAAATTTAATAATATTTCTATTGCTATGTGTTTTTTTATTATTTCATTTCTATTTTCAGTTGAATTTGTGTATCTATTATCTTTTATACCTATTGTATAAATTGGCATACTTACTTCTAATTTTTGTTCTATTAAAGGTTTAACAATATTTTCAGGTTCTTCAGGATATATTCTTTTTATTTCACCGCTTGCTTTTTTGTCTATTAATCTTTTTTGTATTTCCTGTAAAATTTGCTGTGGTTCAAAATCTCCACAAACTACTAACAACATATTTGAAGGATTGTAAAATGTATTATAGCATTTATATAAAATTTCTTTGTCAATTTTGCTTATTGTTTCTATAGTTCCAGTTATGTCTATTTTTATTGGATTATTATGATACATGGCTTGCATTGCATTTAAATATACTTTCCATTCAGGATAATCATTATACATCATTATTTCTTGACCAATTATTCCTTTTTCTTTTTCCACATTTTCATCTGTGAAATATGGATTTTGTACATAATCCATTAATTCATCCATTGCCTCATAAAAATTATCTGTGCATTCAAATAAATATGCTGTGTGGTCATTAGTTGTATATGCATTTGCTTCTACTCCTAAGGCTGTTAAGACATCTAAACTATTAGTTCCATCTGCTTGTTCAAATAACTTATGCTCTAAAAAATGTGCCACTCCATTTGGGACAGTTGTTTCTACTTCTTCACCTGGTACTATAAATTTGCTGTCATTTGATCCATAATTTGTCCCCCATATCATATATTTCTTCTGAATCCCTGGTTTTGGTATTATCATAACTGTTAATCCATTATCTAATTTTTCAATATATACCTTTTCTTTGATTTTTAAATTTTCTATTACTTGCATATTATTTTTAATTGTTTTATTTTGTAAAAACAATTAATTGTTTTCACCTCCTGTTAAGAAATATATTGTATTTATTTTGACATTGTTTGCTATATTTGTAATATCTTGTCTTTCTATTTTTTCTATGTTTTCCTTGTATTCATCAATAGTTGCCTTCATGTTAGATAATTCTTGTCCATACCAATACATAATTTGACTATCTTGTTCATCATCTATGGTTTTTATAGTAGCTATGATTGTTTTTTTGGCATTTTCAATCTCTTCGTCTGTAAAGTTTCCGGCTTTCATATCATCTATTTGTTTTCTTATTAAATCTAATGCTTTTTGATAGTTAGCTATTTCAATTCCACAATTTATTAATATATTACTTTTTCTAGATAAATAACTTGAACTTGCTACATATGCTAGATGCGCCTTTTCTCTGACATTTTGAAACATTTTTGAATTTGCCGTTCCTCCAAGTATGCAGTTATATATTAAAGCATGATATTTTTGTTTTTCTTCATTTAATTTTAAATCTAATCCTACAACTAATTTGCCTTGGTTTACATCCATTTTTTCTTCTACTATTTCTTCTTTTTCTTGTAATTCTTTTCCTACAATTTTAGATATATTATATTGAGGCTCTCTTTTTTGTAGTTTTTTTATGTTTTCATTTTGCATTATTTCTTGTTTTATATTTTCATTGACATTTCCTGATATAAATATGTCAATTTTGCAACTATTAATTAAATTCTTGTAATAATCATATAATTGTTTTGCATCAATTTTGTCTAAGTCTTCTATAAAGCCAAATTTATATAAACCATATGGCTTTTCTTTATAAATATTTTCTATACATCTATCCAAAGCATATTTGGCTTTGTTATCTTTTTTTCCTTCAATTCTTTGCTTTATGTTATTTTTCTCTTGTTCTAAATATTCTGTTTTAAATGCGTCATTTTCTGTATATGGATTAAATGCTATTTCAAGTAACTTTTCAAGAGAAGTTTTCAACATATTTTCCGCTTCTTGTGGTAAAAATGTGTCATTTACTGTTTCAATATAAAATTTTATGACTTGATTATCTCCTGTTTTGTCTATTCCACAGTCAAAGCTTGCTCCATACATTTCCTCCATTTGCATGCTTATGTCTTCTTGTGTTGGCATGTTTTTTGTTCCCCTTCTTAAAATGGTTGAAATAAGTGCGTTTTTTGTGACTGTTTCTCTTTGTAATTTTGTAGTTAAAAAAATGGCTATTAAGTTAGTTTTAAATTTTTCACTTTGTATTAAATGTAATTTGATTCCTTCTTTTATTTCTTCTTGTTTATATTGCATTTTCTTTTCTCCTTCCTGATGTGTTTCTTTAATATTCACATCTAAGTTGATAAAAATTTAATTATTTTTTATTATTTCCATTTATTTTTTTTTTATTTATTTATTTGCTAAAAAAACAGAAGTTAAAGCGCTTTTTCACTTTTAACTTCTTTTTCAATTTTCTTTATATATCATATTTTTAGAATTTTCTTTTTCTTGCAGCCTCTGATTTTTTCTTTCTCCTTACACTAGGTTTTTCATAATGCTCTCTCTTTCGAACTTCTTGTAAAACTCCATTCCTTGCACATTGTCTTTTAAATCTTTTTAGAGCATCTTCTATATTACCATTATTAACTTTTATTTCTGACATTTATATTCCCCTCCTTCCGGCCCATACGTAATTGTATGTGGGATAACTTTTATAACAGTATTTATTATACATTAAAGCTTGTAGATTGTCAATACCTAATATTTAATAAATGTCTTACATAATATTTAATAAATGTCTTACATAATATTTAATAAATGTCTTAAATAATTTTTAATAAATGTCTTACATTAGATGAAGATGCAAATACAATAAAACTTTTACTTGCTACATTAGAAAGAACAAAGATTATTTAATACCTAAATGAAAACACTTTTATGTTTCTGAAATGCAAGATTTATTAGATAGAAAATCTAACCTAATTTTTTCTATTTACAATTGTTATCGATATTATTCCAACAAGTGAAATTGCCATCATAGAAATAAATAAAGTAATTGGCATATCTCCTGTATTTGGAATGTCTGGATTTGTTACTGTAACTTCAACTTCACTTGTAAATTGATCATTTATTATTGCATTAATCTTCACTTTTCCAGGATTTATTGCTTTAATAATTCCATTTTCATCTACTGTTGCAATGGTAGGGTCACTTGATGAATATTCTATTTTCTCTATAAAATTTGCTGCATTTTCTGGTTCTACTACAACTTGTACTTGTTCTTTTTCACCTACAAAAAGCTCATTTCTTTTTATTATTATATATGCTTTTTCTATTGATGGAGGTGTAACTTTTGGCTCTATTTCAATTTCAGCAGTAATATTTTTAACATTAGCAGCTTTCCAGTTACCTTGAATTAACCAATTTGTATCTATTGAAAATGTAGTTTTTTCATTTTCAGTATTTTCAAGTGCTTTTACTTTTATGTTTGCCAGAGTATCATTTTTATTTAAATTTATTACTGTATCACTGCTTATACTAAATCCATCAATTTTACCTCCTTCATTATAAGAAGGAATAATTTGTGTATCTTCTGGTAATCCATTCCCCTTAGTTACTTCTAATATATTCATATTATCATCATATAAAAAATTAGCACCAATATAATTAATTTCCATTTTATCATCTGCTTTTAGTTCTATTGTCTGTTCGCCACCTGGAAACATTTCATTATTGTAAATCATGTAGAATTCGGGTTTGTCATTAGAATTATCCATTTCAGTAATTATTATGCTTCCTGGTTGGGGTGTAATATTAATCTTTTCATTATCATCCTTTAATAATTCGGTATAATCCCAAGCGATTTCATATTTTCCCAAGTTAGCATTATCTTTAGTTTTTACATTTATTGTTGCAATATTTCCTGAATCAATTGACATTTTCTCTGAACAGTTTATTTCAAATCCAATTATTTTATCGTCTGTTCCATAATTTATATCTAGTACTGCATTATCAGGCAGAATTCTTCCTTTATTAATTCCTGTAATTTCAATAGCATCTCCATCATAATCGAATTCAGCAATAAAATGTGTAAACTCCAACTTTTCATTAACTGATACATCTAATGTAGATGTTTCATCTCTTTTCATAATGATATTTTTAGAGATTGCAAATATTGGTTTATCATCTGCTTCTGCCAAAACCTTAGTAATTGGTACAATTGTTAGTACCATTATTTCTAAAATAATTAATGCTAAAATTTTTTTTGCTTTTGTTTTCATTTTTTTACCTCTTTCTTCTTGTTAGATTTACTTCTAACAAGATAATATATTTTTATATATGTTTATATATAAACTATTTTAATTAAGGTTGTTCATTTGGTATTTCTTCTAATTTTCCAAGTACAATATATCTTGCATCCTCATATTCATAAGCACAAGTTGAAAGTGTTATAATTTTATCATTTTCTGTTACAGTTACATCACTTGTAAAGTCTGATTTTTTTATAATATTGTCTATTGTATTTTGAGTCAAATTATTAAATGTGTATATTTTAGAATTTGTTGATTCTGTGCATGCACAAAATACTCTCACTAAATAATTTTTTTCAGGGGTAAAATAATACATTAATTTATGAGTTTCATAATAGTCTTGTTTTTTATAATTTAGTAAACTTCCAAACATAGTTTCATTCTTTATATTATGTCCATATATTATAGTATTAAAATCTTGCATGTTTGAATCATTTCTATAATCCATAAATAAACTTCCAGAACGATTATATTCTCCTGTTATCAGTCTTCGCAAGTAATAAGCATTATCATTACTTTGTAAAATAGGATTATTGATAGGTGTGTCTTTTGAATAAAGCCATCCTACTATATCTTTATTTTGTTGTTTTAATGTTTCAAAATCAACTGTAAAAGGAAGTTTATATTCGTTTTCATCTTCGTTATTATCGCTTTCTTCAGATACTATTACTTTTTCAATAAGATTATCTGTGAATTTTTTATTTTTATCTAATTCTACAAAATAATCAACTACTTTATATAAAGAGAAACTAAATACTCCTAAGAAAATTATTAGTAATATTCTTTTTAATTTCTTATTCATAAATGTACCTTCTATTTTTCTTATAATTTTTTTCATTTAATTTTATTGTAGTATTACTTTGAAAAAAGTATATCATTACAAATTTTAAAATTCAATATTATTTTACAAAATTTTACAAAATTTAATTTTTTTCAGTTTTTTCTCTTGCACAATGTTTCACAATTGGTATGATACATATATCTTAATTAATTGAACGTGTTAAGAAACGTATTTCTTCTAAATGAAAAAAGGCAAACTTACTGAAAATGAAGTTTCAATTGATAAAAATTTTTATAATGAAGTATATATCAAATTAAAATTAGCACCAAAATATAAAGAAAAAAAGTTTAAAAGAGTATATTTTGAGGAATTTCAGGGGAAAAACATATAATATAAGGGGAAAATTAATCTAATTAGAGAAAATAAAAAACTCTCAAACTAGCTTGAGAGTATGGTGCACCAGGAGGAATTCGAATCCCCGACCTCTCGGTTCGTAGCCGAGTGCTCTATCCAGCTAAGCTACTGGTGCATATATTGAAAATATTTTAAATAACTACAGGCACATATGAAAATTTTTATGCTTATGTATAATATTATACATTCAATATAGCAAAGTTTCAAGCTATATTTTTAAAAATTTGAAATTTTTTTAAAAATATATTGAAATTTTTTTTAAAATATGCTATCATATATAAGCGTTAAGGAATAATATATAATATCGAGGCGTAGCGCAGTTGGTAGCGCGCGTGGTTTGGGACCATGAGGTCGCAGGTTCGATCCCTGTCGCCTCGACCAAAATAAGCAAAAATAACACTATTTTAAATATTTTTTAAGATAGTGTTATTTTTATTTCAATAATTGTAACATTTTTATTTTACTATTGCAAGTTTCTTGCAATTTTATCATAATTACTTTTAAATTTGTGATAATAACTTAGAGGTGTAATTATCATGATTGGAAATATATTAAAAAATATGAGATTGTCTGCCAATATTACTCAAAAAGATTTAGCTAATAAATTAAATCTAGCCGATAATACTGTCTCTAGTTATGAAAGAGAAAATAGTCAAGCTGATTTTGAAACTATTTTAAAAATTGCAAGAATATGCAACTTTGACTTTAAAATTATTGATAAAAATAATAATTTAATTGATATTGAAGAAATGGCAAAAGATATGGACTTCTAAGAGCTAGACTAAAATAATCTAGCTCTTAGTTTATCTTCAATTATATTACTCCACCTGTCCATTTTGCAAAACCTATTTTGTAGTTATTTGTTCCGTCTACCTTATATCTTACCATTGGTCTATTATTAAATATTCCAAAGCAATCGCATTTTTCATACGGACTTAAATATCCTATATATTTTGTTAAATCTGTGTCTGAATATATATTTTCCCTTGTACTACCATTTTTATATCTTCTCACTGGTTCATCACTTCCTTTTATTTCATTTGGGCTTACAACGTTAGTTTTTGCTTGTCCTAGTTTGTTTGCTACATCATTTTTGAATTTTATCCATTCATTTGGATTATTTACATAGTAACGAGGATAATCTTTTCCTGTTACATCATAATGTCTTATAATGTTATTTACACTTAGTCCATATCTTTTACAAATATCTGCACATAATTCCACTAAACTATTATATGTAGCATCATTAAATTTTCCCTCCCAATCTGGGTGGCAATCTTCTATTCCTATGGAGTTTCTATTTCTACTATATGAACCACTATGGAAGGCTACTTCATTTTCTGGAATACATCTTATTATTTCTCCATTTAATCCAATTATATAATTATTCCATACATTATAGGGTCTAATGCGAGAGCAAATTTTGCTAAAACTCCTACTATTATGTAGCATAATTCAGCACATTTTTTACCTAATCCATCTCTCATTTTTGAACTTGATACTGTTTTATCTTTCCATGCTCCATAATATCCTGTAATAACATCTAAAGCCATTAAAATTGCTGGAACTAAAATAGCTCAGGGTCATTTCATAAAATATTACAATTTATAATATTTTATGAAATGACCCTGAAAACACTTGACTTAATATTGTCATTTTATAGGATATATTGTATAATAAAAATGTTCCTTTAATTACCTCCAGAAAGGAGCAGATTATGGATAATAATCAATTGATTGTGTTCTTAGTAATGCTAGCAATAGTATTAACGAATGGGCATAATCACAAAGACCAAGACTAGGTACTTTATTAAGTACATAGCAAAAGAGTAGGAAGCCTCAACAATTTCCTACTCTTTTTTTGTTTTTCTCATTATCTCCATAATTGGAGCTATGAATAATAATCAATTATAATATAATACCGACCAAAGTATTATACTATTTGAATAGATGGAGTGAATTAGTATACATTATCTCTCTGTTTCTATTCTGTATTTATTATACTATGGAATAATAAAATTGTCAAACATAATAAAAAATATTCAGAAATAAAGATTATTATTATCCTATAAATTAAAATAATTTATTCATTTTATTTTATAAGATATATTTAATGACCGTTTTTCAAGATATTATTTGAAAACTTGCCAAGATCAAAATCTCTCATTTTTTTGAAACAGATTCTATTAAACCTTTAAATTTCTTTTTTTTCATAAATTCTGCAAGAAATAGCAAATGATAATATATATAGTATTATTACTGAAATTCCTAATATTGCTATTAAATAATCTTTTAACATTATAAACAAAATATCTAATGAAATATTAAAAAATTTCATTAAAGTAGTAATAATTAAAGATATACCTAACATTAAAACCACAATCATAATCATTTGTATAATTCTTCCTTTTTCAGCTCCAAATCTATACATAATTGGTATTTGAAACACTTGTAGAAACATAATAGCTAACAAACTTCCAATTATAATTGCTAATGTATTACTTAAAATTTCTTTGTCAATTATATTTCCCGTTTTTATACATTGAATTAGTATGGAAAACACTAATCCTAATAAACTACCAAACAATGTAAATAATAAAATATAAATGTATCTTGCTTTTACCATATCTTTTCTGTTAACAGGAAATGTAAGCAAATATCTATCTGTTTTTGCTAAACTATCATAACTAAAACTACTTATAGCTATCATTCCAAAACATAATGGCATAAAAATAGGAAAAAAGCTTGACATTTCATCATTTAAAAATGCACTTCCCATAAATATTACTATCATGGCTATTACTGTTGATTTGTATGATTTTAATGTTTGAAAGTCTTTTACAATCAACCCTTTTACAGTATTCATTTTATTTATCCCCCTTTATATAAATTAACATTATATCTTCTATTGTAGGTTTATCTATTATTGAAATATCATATTTTCTTTTGAATTCATGTTTATTTTCAATTAAGACATCGTATTCATACCTAGTTTTTCTATATTTTATATAGTCATTTTTGTTAATATTTTTAAATTGTTTTTCATCACATCTTGCTATCCCATAATTTTCTATAAGTTCATCTTTAGATTTTGTAAAAATAATTTTCCCATTATTTATAAATGTAATGTAGTCAGCAATGTGTTCTAAATCTGATGTAATATGACTAGATACAAATATTGAGTGTTCTCCATCTTCTATAAATTCTTGAAAAATATCTAATATGTCATTTCGTGCTACAGGATCTAAACCAGAAGTTGGCTCATCTAATATTAGTAATTTGGGTTTATGTGCTAAAGCTGTCGCTATTTTTAATTTCATTTTCATACCACTTGAATAGTCTTTTGAAATCTTATTTATTGGAAGATTAAATTTTTCTATATATTTAAAATATAATTCTTCATCCCAATATTTATAAAAGTTTTTCATAATTTTGTTTATTCCTTTTGGACTTAGATATTCTGATAAGAAACTGTCATCTAATATAACACCTATATTTTGCTTTATTTCTTTTTCATTCTGATCTAAATTCATTCCAAATATCTTTACAGTTCCTTTTGTTCTTTTTGTAATATTTAAAATTGTTTTTATCGTTGTTGTTTTTCCTGCTCCATTTTCGCCTATAAATCCCATAATCATTCCTTTAGGTAGTGTGATATTAATATTTTGTAATTCGAAGTCTTTATATTTTTTTGTTAAGTTTTTAACTTCTAATATGTTTTCCATAATATTATTTTTCCTCCCCATATAAAATATCTATCATGCTTTGCATTTCTTCTTTGGAAATTTTACTTATTTTAGCAATAGAAACAGCTGTATCTATTAGATTTTCTACCTTTTGCAGTTGTTCTTCTCTTATGATTTCTACATTTTTATTTGCTACATAAGTTCCTTTTGATGCAATAGTTTTAACATATCCTTCTTGCTCTAATTGTTCATAAGCATTTTTTGTAGTTATAACACTTATTCTTAAGTCTTTTGCTAAACTTCTAATTGAGGGTAATATTTCTCCTGCTTTTAGTTCATTAGATATTATCTTGCTTTTAATCTGTTCTTTTATTTGCTCATATATAGGTATGTTACTTGAATTACTTATTATTATATTCATATTTTTAATTTTCTCCTTCTTTGTATATATACAGTATATACAGTTATTTTAAAAAAGTCAATATTTTTTATAAAAAAATAAAAGATTATCTTTTTTATATTGATAATCTTTTACATTTCAATTATTTTCTCTAGTTATGTTTTTTTTGCTATTATGTCAAAAGTATGCCAATGTTTTATTTTTCCAAGACCTGTTTTTCCATCTCTTTCATTTTCTTGAAATTGTATGATTTCGAATTTATTGAATAGATTAAGTACTTGTTCTTTAGATAGAAATACCATTTTTTCTTTCATTGATACCCAAGAGTCATTTAAACCAAAAAAATTTCCTACAAAATATCCACCACTATTTATACTATTTACTATTTCGTTCCAAAACTCATGAAAGTAGCTTTGATTACAAAATGGTAGACTAAAATTTGAAACAATTAAATCATTTTTTCCTAATGTAGTATTTTCAAAGTTTTGACATATAAATTTAAACCTTTTTAATTCTTCTGAATTTAAATTGTTTTCAATAATATTTTTGGTATTTTCTCTGTCTAATGCAGTTACATTCCAATTATTTTTTATTAAAAATATTGTATCTCTACCTGCCCCACATCCTAAATCAATTGCATTTCCATGATTAGTTCCTATTTCAATAAATTTTTTTATATTACTATGAGGCATTGAATTTTTAGTATTTTCATAAAATTTTTCTATGTTTTTCAAATATTTCAAATCCTTTCGTATTATTTTATATCATAAAAAAGGAAAAAAAACAAGAGAGTAAGAATTAAAATTAAAATTCCTACTCTCTCATTTTTTAGAAAGTTTTCCAACACTGAGGATCCCTCGAATAGAAATTACCTGTTAAACATTTTGCAACAGCAGGACAACCTCTACAGAAATTTTTTAGTTCACATTTAGAGCAATGCTCGAAATCATCGAATTTACGATATTCTTCCAATTTTTCTCCATAAAAAATATCACAAATAGATTCTTCAGGAACTTTGCCAATGGGAGAAACGCATCTTCTACAAGCATATACAGTACCGTCTGACAGAGTAGTTATGTGACTTATCCCACAATGACATCCGTCAATAATGAGATTGTCTGGATTATCAATGTCGTCTATTGTAAATAATCCTTTTTCGTAAAGATATAGATTCCAAAGATGATCCTTAAGAGCAAATCTTGTTTTTCCATCTTTGTATTGATTAAACTTACTCCACATTCTATCTAAAAATAATTTGTATTCATTAGGAGATGGAAGTAAATCAAAATCATTAGGATTAGGACAATACCGCGCAAAAGCAAAATTGTCCACTTCATGCTCTACAACAATATCTACTAAGTCGGGTAATTCGTTAATATTAGTTTTTGAAACTGTGGACATAATTGCAGTACTAATATTACTGTTTTTGAAGTATTTAATGCTTTCAAGTGTTGCATCAAAAGACCCCGGTCTTCTGATGTAATCATGTGTTTCCTTTAGTCCATCTATAGACATTTGGTAACTATGACACCCTAAGGCTTCAAGTTTTGAGACTATCTCATAGTTTATATGAAATGGATTGCCTAAGATAGAAAAAGGTACGTTATTTGCATTAACTATTTCAAGAAATTCCCAAATTCTAGGATACAGTAAAGGATCTCCTCCTGTAATTGTTAAAATAGGATTTGCATTCATTACTTTACAAGAATTAATAAAGTTATGCAAAATTTTTTCTAGTTCTTCCAAAGGAAGTTCATAAATGTGGTCCTTCTCTTTTCCTTGATAAATGTAGCAATGTTTGCATCTTTGGTCACATCTGTCTGTTATGTGCCATTGCATAGCAAATCTCGTATTATTGTTGCTCACAGATAGGCTCCTTCCTTATTTTTAAAATGGGGCAGTAATAATATTGCTGCCCCATCCTAAAATAATGTTGCTTGCTGTACCACTAATGGTACACTACGAGTTACTATTCATTGTCGTAGCTACAAGAGCTACAGCTGCCGCCCGAACAACCTCCATAGCAGTTGCACGAGCAATCACTTGCAATTGCATTTTTGAGTTTGGAAGCTTTTCCATAACCCAAAAAGCTCTGTGCAGATGAACGCCTTCTATAGCGTACACCTTGCACCCAGTGATTCATCCGCCTGATGCTTTTCCCTTTCATAGGGACCTCCTTTCTAGGGTGCTTTACTTAGAGCAATAGCTCTAAATAATATGTAAATATATTACGTTTGCATAATACTACATTTTTTAATATTTGTCAATATTTTCCAGAATTATTTTCTAATTTTTTATGCACTCTTTAGTTCTAATCTTAATTTATCTGCTATCATTGCAATAAATTCGCTGTTTGTTGGCTTGCCTTTGCTTGCTGATATTGTGTATCCAAAGATATTTTCTACTGCTTCTTGTTGTCCTCTTCCCCATGCTACTTCTATTGCATGGCGAATTGCCCTTTCTACTCTTGATGGAGTTGTACTGAATTTGCTTGCTATTCTAGGATATAAACTTTTTGTTATTTGGTTTATAACATCTATGTCATTTACTACCATCATTATAGCTTCTCTTAAATATTGATATCCCTTAATGTGTGCTGGTACTCCTACTTCATGAATTATGTTTGTTACAAGTGCTTCCAAGTTTTCTTCTTTTTTGCTATCACTGTATGATAAATCTATGTATTGCATTTTTGTCTCTTTTGACGTAAAGTAATTGTTTGCCTGTTCAGGCTTAAAATATTTTATTTCTCTTATTCTTTTTATTAGTAATTCAATATCAAATGGTTTTACTACATAATATTCTGCTCCTAATGATATGGCTTTTTTTGTTATTTTGTCTTGTCCTACTGCTGATAACATTATGCAAGTTGGCTTTTTGGTTTCTGGCATTTCAGAATTTACATATTCTAATACTCCTAGTCCATCTAAATGTGGCATTATTACATCTAATAGTGCTACATCTGGATTAATATTTTCAAGCATTTCTACTGCTTCGGTTCCATCTTTAGCCATTCCTATTACTTGCATATCTTCTTGCGAATTAATATATGAAGATAATGTGTGACTAAAATCTTGATTGTCGTCTGCAATCAATACACTGACTTTTTCTTTCATAATTCCCTCCTAAAATATTACTGTAAATTTTTTACAGTCAAATTATATTATTTTATTTGGGGATTTGCAATAGTTTTTGGAAAATTTTTCCATATTTTTACAAAATAAGTTTTTTCATATATTTTTAGTTATGTATTTTTTAGATAATTCTTTTATTTGTTTTATATTTAGCTTTTTTGTTTCATAATCTTGCATCAATTTACTTTTTTTATCCTCTTCTAATTCTATTATACAGATAATATTTTCTTCGTATTTTGAATTTATGATATTTATTTCATTGTTTCTACAATAATATTTAAATCTTTCAAATTGACTGTATTCAACTACAATTTCCATTTGCATTCCTATGTCTATTTCAAGTTTAGTTGATTTTTCAATTGCTTTAATTAAGCTTTCAGAATAAGCCCTTACCAATCCACCTGTTCCTAAAAGGATTCCTCCAAAATATCTTGTGACTATAATTAAAACATTTACTAAGTTGTTTTTGCTTAAAATATTTAACATAGGAGCTCCAGCTGTACCTGAAGGCTCCCCATCATCACTTGATTTTTCTATTATTCTACCATCATCAATAATTCTATATGCTATACAATTATGTCTTGAGTCAAAATATTGCTTTTTAGTTGACTTTATTATATTTTCGGCTTGCTCAATATTTTCTACATAAAATAGGTTTGCAATAAATTTTGACTTTTTTTCTACTACTTCTACTTGAACATTTTCTTTTATTGTTATAAACCTACTACTTACTATCAATTTATATAAAATTTCCTCCTTGTTTAATCTTTTATACAATTAATTCCTGCTACATAACCAGTTGAATAAGCAATTTGCAAATTGAATCCTCCTGTATATGCATCTACATCTATTATTTCACCTGCTAAATATAGTCCGTTTACTAATTTAGATTGCATTGTTTTTGGATTTATTTCTTTGATAGATACTCCTCCACTTGTTATTATAGCTTCTTCTATTGGTCTAAATGTTTTTATTTGTAATTCAAAATTTTTTAGTGTTTTAATAAATCTTTTTCTTTCTTCTTTTGTTATTTCATTTACCTTTTTTTCTTGATTTATTTGACTTTTTTCTATTACTGATGGTATTAACTTTTGTGGTAATAACTTGTTTAAACTATTTTTGAATTGCTTATTTTTGAATTCTTCAAAGTCTCTTAAAATTCTGGCTTCTAATTTTTCATATGTTAATGCTGGTTTTAAGTCTATACTTAAAGTTATTGATTTATTTTTCATCTTATTTTCTATTTCTTTGTACCTTACTATATGTGATGTACTACTAAGTATTATTGGACCAGATACTCCGTAATGTGTGAATATCATTTCTCCAAAATCTTCATATAATATTTTTTCTTTATCTAAAAGTTTGATTTTTACATTTTTTAAACTTAGTCCTTGCAATTCTTTACAAATTTTTGAATCATAGATTTCTAAAGGAACTAATGATGGTCTTAAGTTTGTTATTGTGTGCCCAAGTTTTTTTAACATTTCATAACCATCCCCAGTTGAACCAGTTAATGGATAACTTTTCCCCCCTGTTGCTACAATTACTTTGTCACATTCTATAATTTCTTTATTTGTTTTTACAGCATATACTTTTTCTTCTTCACTTTTTTCTATTTCTGACTTTTTAGTTTTATTAGTTAAAATCTTTTCTACTTTTGTGTTATACATTATCTTTACTTTTAGTTTTTTTAGTCTCTCAATAAAACATTTTTGCACATCTAAAGCTTTGTCTGTTATAGGAAATACCCTATTTCCTCTTTCTTCTTTTACTTTTAAACCTTCTTCTTCTAACATTTTTATTATGTCTTTATTTGTGAATGTTTTAAAACTGCTGTATAAAAATTTGCCATTTCCTGGTGTATTTTTTATAAACTCTTCCATATCTAAAGAAGATGTAATATTACATCTTCCTTTTCCTGTTATTAATAATTTTTTTCCTAACATTGGCATCTTTTCTAAAATTATTACTTCATTTTTGCTAAAAGTTGCTGCTGCTATTGCTGCCATCATTCCTGCTGGACCTCCGCCAATTATTACTATTTTCATGTTATTTGTTCCTTTCAGTTTTTTCATTTTCTTGGCTATTTAACATTTGTTCTATTAAATCAGTGTATTCACTTTCTGTTTTTTTGCTTTTTGTTTTCTTTTTACTTTTTTCTTCTTTCTCTTCTTTTTCTGCTTTTGTTTGTTTTTTTCCTTTTGTTTCCTTCTTTTCTTTTGTTTCTTTACTTTCTTTTGTTTCTTTATTTTCTTTTGTTTCTTTATTTTCTTTTGTTTCTTTATTTTCTTTTGTTTCTTCTTCAATTTCTTCAATTTCTAAATCTTCAGTGTCTTCTGGTCCATCACCATTTAAATATCCTATGTTATTTGCTTGTGCTTCTCTTATGTATTTCTCTAATAAGTCTTCTTCTTCTTTTTCTTCCTTTTTTTGTTCTTCTTCTAAATAATTTTCTACATCTTGCTCATCTTCTAATTCTATGCCGTCTTCATCTTGTTCTTCTAAGTCTGAGTCCATAGAATGTTTCTTTTCTTTTGAACCTAAGTCTAATGATTTTTTTTCTTCTTCTAATCCTATATCTATAGGATTTTTTTCTTCTTCTAATCCAAAATTTATAGAATCATTTTCCTCTAATCCTAAATTCATAGAATCGTTTTCCTCTAATCCTAAATTCATAGAATCATTTTCTTCTTCTAAATCTGTATTAATAGCATAAATATTTTCTTGTATTTCATTTTGTTTAGCTATTTCTTGATTATTTTCCTGTGGTTCAAATTCATCTCTTAAAAGGTCTCTATATTTTTCTTCTCTTCTATCTCTTTGTTTTTCTTTAATTTTTTCTTTGCTTGTCTTTTTTTCTTCTTTTATTTTCTTTTGTATATTTTTTTCGGCTTGCTTTTGTGCTTCTCTTTGACTTCTTCCTCCTAAAATTAGAATCATTAATATTAACACTATTAAGACTAATATTACTGCAACAAACGTCATTATTTTTTCCTCCATTCTATGATAGTTTTTACTATCATTTTATCTTTTATGTATCATCAATTGTTTTTCATATGTTTTATTGCTCCAAGTATTCCTAATTTTCCATATTCATATGTTAGTCCACCTTGCATATATGCAATAAATGGTTCTCTTATTGGTCCATCACAGCTAAGTTCTATGGTTGAACCTTGTGTAAATGTTCCTGCTGCCATAATTACTTTGTCATCATATCCTCCCATATCACTTGGAAATGGAATTACATTTGAATCTATAGGTGATGATTTTTGTATTCCTTGGCAAAATTTTACTAGATCTTCTTCTGTTCCTAAATGTATGGTTTGCACAATATCTGCTCTTGTTTCATTATATTTTGGCTCTACTTCATATCCAAGTTTTTCTAATATTCTACTTGCAAATATTGCCGTTTTTAAACTACTTGCAACCACTGAGGGTGCAAAGAATAGGCCTTTTATTAATAGCGTATTTTGATTTAATGATGGTCCTATTTCTTTGCCAACCCCTGGAGCTGTTAGTCTTTCACTGCAAAGTTCTATTAAGTCTTTTCTTCCTACTATATATGCTCCAGAAGTTGCTATTCCTGCCCCTAAGTTTTTCATAAGTGAACCAACTGCAATATCTGCTCCTACTTCTATTGGTTCTTTTTCTTCTACAAATTCTCCATAACAGTTGTCTACCATTATTATTACTTCTTGGTTTACTTCTCTTATTGCTTTTATTGCTTTTTCTATTTTTTCTATGGTTAGACTTTTTCTAGTTGAGTATCCTCTTGACCTTTGTATTTCTACTAGTTTTACGTCTTTTTTTGCTAATCTTGATTGGATTTTTTCTATGTCAAATTCATTGTTTTTTAGCTCTATTTGCTCATATTTTATATCAAATGCCTTTAAGGAACTTTTGCTTTCTTCTTTTCCTATTCCTATTACTGTTTGCAGTGTGTCATATGGAGCTCCAGTTATGCTTATCATGGTGTCTTTTGGTCTTAATAGTGCTGATAGTGTTACACTTAGTGCATGTGTTCCTGATATTAATTGTACTCTTACTAATGAATCTTCTGCTTTGAAAATTTTACTATAGATTTCTTCTATTTTGTTTCTTCCAGCTTCGTCAATTCCATATCCAGTTGAACTATTTAAGTGTGATTCTTGTAAATTGCATTCTTGAAATGCTTCTAATACCTTTTTACTGTTTTTTTTGCATATTTCTTCTACTTCTTCTAATTTTGGTTGTATTTCTTTTTCAACTTGTTTTTCTAATTCTTCTAAATTCATTTTTTATATCATTCCTTCTGTTATTATAAATATTATTTTTTGCTATAAGATATATTTCTTTATAAATATTATTTTTCCTGCTATAAAACATATTTCTTTATAAATATTATTCCTCCTGCTATAAAACATTTTTCTTTATAAATATTTTCCTGCTATAAAACATATTTCTTTATAAATACTATTCCTCCTGC